>JABEUO010000012.1 GCA_013044415.1 Acidimicrobiaceae bacterium | reverse complement strand
GGCCAGGGGCCCCCGGTTGGAGGCTGCTGCGCACCAGCGAACTGGATGAAAGAGAGTAGATGTGGGTCCATCCAAGCCAAACCAGCGACGAGGGATGTGTGTACCGCATCCGGCCTCATCAAGGTTACATAGAGCCCATAATGGCCCGCCACCGCAGCCCCTTCGGGAGTCCACTTTCCTTCTCCTGGCAGTGCGGGGGAGGCAATTGGCTTAACCGGCTGAGGAGCGGGCAGAAAGCTCGGATCAACCGCCACTGTCGTCGAAGACGAGTTAGCACCTCGGCCTTTGGAAGCTACCGGCGGCTTAAGTGCACCGCTGGGTGGAAGGCCACCTTTTTTGGGAGCATTGATCGAATAGTAGACATTCTCTATCTCCCTAACGATGCCACCTCCGCCGTGACCCCTAATCCACTCGACCGTCCTTACCCCAAAGCTCGCCTGCCCCGAAGCGGTTAGTGCCCCCACGTATGACCAACCAGAAACCATCAAAAAAACGATAACCACGGCCAGGATGCCCATCCTAAGGATCGGGTTAGTCCCTTTTCTTCTGTGGTACCTTCGTCTAATCGCGCTCAATATTTCTCCGGATTTCTTAGCCAGGGGATACGAAAATTCTCAGCCTTTTTGCCAATTCTGGCCAGCTTCGACAAACAGCTTAGATGCCTTTTCTGGGTGACAGCTAAGGAGTTATTTCTAGCGGTTGGCTGGTGAAGCTCGGATCTGCAGCCGGCAGAACGACTACGAACCTCGCTCCCTTGCCAGTCAGATTATTATCCTCCACCCAGATCCGCCCCAAATGCGCTTCCACGATGCTCTTAGTGATGGCAAGTCCCAATCCGGACCCACCGTCGCCTCGGCTCCGAGACTCATCGAGCCGAACGAACCTGCGAAAGATCGTCTCCCGATCGGCCTCGGGAACACCGGGTCCATCGTCGAGTACCTCAAAGACGACCGATGATCCCTCCTGCTTCAGCGCTATCGAAACCGTTGACTCGCAGTGCCTGATGGCATTCTCCATTAGGTTGCGGACGACGCTGCGCAACTTTTCGGCCTCACCAATCACCCTGCCACCGGAGACCGAACTGAGCCTGATCTTTGACGTTGTCCTCGACCTCGCCCTGCGGGCCTCCTCGATTACCAGCTCGTCGAGGTCGACGGACTCAAACTTCAACTTAAGCCGTCCGGCGTCAGCTTTAGCCAGAATCAGGAGGTCCTCGACCAGAGTCTGCATCCGATGGGCCTCGGTCAGTCCATCAAGGGCTACCCTCGGCCAATCTGCCTCCTGTGGGCGCAAGAGGGAGACCTCAAGCGAAGTCTGCAGGGCAGAGATCGGACTCTTGAGCTCGTGTGATGCGTCGGCGACAAAGCGCCGGGAGGACTCAGCGGACTCCTCTAGCCGCTCGAGCATCCTGTTCATGGTGACTGCCAAACGGGAAATCTCGTCGTCACCTTCTGGCTCAAACACCCTTCGATGTAGGGACGTGCCGGTGATATCCTTGGCGTCCGAGATCATCTGGTCCACCGGTCTAAAGGCTCGGCCGGTCAGATAGAAGGTGGCGAATCCGACGATGACCAATAGCATCAGCCCGCCGATGGTTAGCGCCGGAATCAGGAACTTAATCGGCTGATCCACAGAAGCCAATGAAGCAATCACCGCCACATAGAGGTTTGGAGTATGGCCATTTTCCAGGGGCACCGGCGTAACCTTCGACAGCCCAGCACTCGCTTGAGCGTTGACTAATGACGTGTAGGTCGAATCGATGTTGATATTGGCCTTTGATCCTCCTTGCACCTTGTGGACGATCAACAACGCCCTGGAGTCGGTATCCCCGGCGGGCTGAATCGTCCAGTTGGAGATCGAGACGATCTCTTGGGTGAGTTTGCTCTTGATAAAGGCGATACCGACGAATGGCCCTTTGCCGGTCACGTTGGAGGTGGATGCCAGCACCCTCCCCGAACCGTCTAGCACCTGGGCCGCAAGGTCACCGCTCGGGAGGGGTATCGGGTTGGCCAGTTCGCCCGAACGGATCAGGTCGACCGTCGAGGCAGCTTCGTTCTTTGCGTTTGCGATCAGGTTGGCCTTGAGCTGATTAGAGAGGACACCGACCAAGACCATTGACGATACCGCTAGCGCAATCCCGACCACGGCGGTAGCGGCGACGCTCGTCCTCACCCGGACCGATCCTAAAAAGATCCTCTTCAGCCTCGGAACAAAGCCACTCTTAGAACTCGAACCCTTGGTATACCTCGCCAGAGTCTCTAGCTCCACTCCAACCCCACAATGTGGCTAGTAATTAGCGTCCCCTAGTAATTAGCGGCCCATCTAGCCTGAACTCGAATACTAACAGCCCGCTTCGAAGCCAGCCCAAATGCCAAGGCTATTCGGCCCTCTGATTACACCTCAGTCGGCCGACGGCTCTGGGTCTCCTTCGCCTCCATCTGTCTCCAGGAGGTAACCGACCCCTCTAACGGTACGGATCGACTTCTTTTGAAACGGCGTGTCGATCTTCTTCCGCAGGTACCCGATATAGACCTCCACTATGTTCGAGTCACCTTCGAAGTCATAGTCCCAGACGTGCTCGATTATCTCCCTTTTTGTCAGAACCCTTCCCTTGTTCCGCATCAGCAACTCCAGGAAGGAGAACTCCCGTGAGGTCAGGTCTACCCTGGTATCTCCCCGTCTGACGGTGTGACTCGCTGGATCCAAAGTGAGGTCCCCCGTGGCGAGTACCGAGGGTCTCGACTCCCCACCCCGCCTTAAAAGCGCCCTAATCCTCGCCAGCAGAACGGTAAAGGAGAACGGTTTCTTCAAAAAGTCGTCCGCACCGGTATCGAGTGCCTCGGCCTCGTCGAGCTCGCCGTCTTTTGCCGTGAGCATTAGGATCGGACACCATATCTCTTCAGAACGAATCGTCTCGGTGAGTTTAAAGCCGTTCATGCCGGGGAGCATGATATCCAGCACCATCAAGTCATAGGGATTCTCACGAGCCATTTGCAGGCCATCGAGTCCGTTTCTCGCAACGTCCACGGCAAAACCTTCGGCGTAGAGCCCACGCTTGAGTGCCTCGCCGAGGTTAACCTCGTCTTCAACCACCAAAATCCGCAAAACGGTCCCACTTTCTGATCAAGGCGACCCCAGGATTTGAAAATCGTCACAATAACCCAAAATTCGCCCAGGCCCGCAACAATTCTTTCGACCAAGTATGAAACTTCGCTGAGCTTCTCCATTGAAATGGCTTACAACAGCCTATAGAAAAATCAAAGTCCGTCCAATAAAGGGCCAAAATTCGCACATTAATGATCACCCAGAAATGACCACTCACCAATGACCGCTCACCAACTACCTGGCACCATTAGAGACCCAAAGATGCTGCTAAGTCGGGCTAGCCTCCCAAGCGAAGTGATGCTAAATTCAGAGGACTCCCTATCTTGACAGTGGCCAAGGACGGGGTCTTCCCACACGATCGATGAAACTACCAGAGCTCAAAACGGCACGCTAAAAGCCTCATAACGGCAATTCATTACTTTGCGCCTATCTTGGAATAAGGATAACCCAAACCATCGGGCAAAGAGAGAATGAATAGGTTTCTAATTAAAGGCATCCCT
>JABEUO010000003.1 GCA_013044415.1 Acidimicrobiaceae bacterium | reverse complement strand
GAGCCAGTAACCAAAGAACTAGTTGACTATCTCAATGCGACGACATTCCCCTACTCTTTGCTGGATTTCACGGAGCAGGTCAGTGTGTGACGTCTATAGTGTGCGATATCACGGAGCTACCCACTTCGTTGTGCGCCCGTCTCTATGGTCGTCGTTCGGTGTCTGACGCCGGACTCGGAGCCTTTCGACCAACACTTACCTACAAGGCCGAACGAGCTGGAATACGGGTAAGTACCATAGATCGATTCTTCCCCTCGTCTCAGATCCACCATGGCTGTGGAGGCAGACAAACTGGAGTAAAGCTCGCTAAGAGGCTTACCTGCGTCATCTGCGGAACAGAGGTTGATAGAGACGAGAACGCTGCAATGAATATCTGTGACTGGTCGGTTATCAGTCCTGGCCTAGTTGAGGCCAGCGCCATGTCCGTTCCCGGCCCATTTGCTACAGGCGGCACTTCAGATGATGGGACGACTCATTATCTGGAGAGAGTGTAAGACCAGCAGTAATGCTGGCCGTGCTTGGCGAGGCGAGAACCTTCTAAAAGGTGCATCATCATGAGTGGACTCACTATTTATCACTCAGATGCAACGGTTCGCGTTCTCTGATCAAACGCTGACACCCGGTATTTGCGACAGAGTGACCCGGACTGAATTATCGAGCCGGTAATGATATCGGCCACAATCGGTCGGTGGCTCAAATTGAGCGGCCATTCGGGCGGTTTTTCCTCCCAAAGCTAAATTTAAATCGCAGCTGACATCTCAGCAGCGACGATAATGTACTTCCGCAGCGAGCCAGATGGAGATTTAACGGCATAAATTCTAGAGTTAGTAGGAAACTCGCTCTCGTCCTTACGCCGCAACCAGACCGTTCCATTCCAGAATCCCTCGCGGATAGCCTCGCCCAGAACCTCGTCCCTCCATCTCTGGTCGTGCCGACTAGCGATGCGGTGATCGAGTCGCTGGCCGATGACTTCTTGTCGACTAAGAGCCGTCGAAGCGAGATAAGCTTCGTTCGCCTCCAGTAAGACTGCGTCTCTATCTGCGACTAGTAACATCTCGCTAGAATTCTCAAAGATGATCCGTGCCTGCTCCAACAGGTCCTTCTCTATACGCTCCTTCTCGACGTCAGTTCCTACGGAAACAATAAAACTTACCTTGCGGTCTGAATCGTAGATCGCCGACGACTTCCACCGTATATTTCGGGGGGAACCATTCTTATCAATCCAGGTAATCGCAGTTTCAGCGGCGAGGTTCCCTTCGATCGCCTTTGTGAACCAATCGAGTCCAAGGTGGCGGAATTCCATAGGCAGCAGATCCTGGGTTAGAAATGGCCTACCTCTCGCCTCACTTAGGGTAATACCGGTAAATTCCTCAAATGCCCTATTGGCTTGGACAATCTCCCCTGAGGAACTCATGACGATCACTATCGAATTTACCGAGTCCATTACCTCCGAGAAGAATGATTGCTGCCGTCCGAATTCCACGGCCCTCTTCCTCGTCTCGGTGACATCTTGGCCGATCATAGATATTGCAATTAAGGACCCGTCTTGATCCCAGATCGAGTCGAGTCGAAATTCAACGTCGACAGTTGTGGCATTTGGCCTACGAATGTGCAACTCAAGCTTCTGAGTGGAGCGGGTTGAAACGGCTAATGAACAACCATTTATCAGCTCATCGATCTCCTCCGCGCCCAGCCTGGACTGAATCGGAAGAGGCGACCCCTCTAGCCTTGACGGATCCCAACCAAAAGTCGTTCCAGCCGCCTGGTTCATCGAGCGGACTATAAAGAGCGGCGACAGCAGGACCATTGGAGCGTCCAAGGATTCGAGGATGCTCCCGATGACTAACTGCTCGGTCTGCAACTTGTACTTGTCACGCTCTTGGTCTGGAACGTCGATGAGTTGAGAACTGAGACACTGTTCCCCATTTCGATGGTCGAGCCTCGTAAGGTACTCGACACGGAGTTCTTCGCCGTCTTTTCTTCGGTGAACTACCGAGAGATGTACCGAGTTCTCCGGACCCATCACACGGATCAAGTCCATTAAAATACGCTCGCTGAGTACCGGATTTAGATCAAAGATCGTCTTGGAGAGGAATTCAGACTTGGAATACCCATAGAGTGAGCAAGCGCCCTCGGATACTTCAATAATTCGCCACGTTAGAGTTGAAAAGCTGAATCTACAGCCTGAACCCGAAATCGGTCTACTTTCGGCCGGGGTTGTTCCTCCGACCGTCCCATCTTCGATTATGGTGAGCGAGGCAAGGGCGCAGACAGCTTCTAACATGGCATTTTGAAGCGGGGTCGGCAGCATCTCCTTGCTTGACACCAAGTTGATTACACCTACTATATCCGAAAGACCATGCCAAATCGGGTAAGCCCAACTAGCTCTGATCGTGCTGAGAACGGGATCGACTTCGACAAACTTGGAACAGTGTAAATTGACATTGGCATCGTTGATTAGCACCGATGATCTTCTTAGCACCGCCGTCGCAGATGTCCCCCAGCCATTCTCTATCGGCATAGATCGAAGTGCGCCCCTGATGTTCGAGGCGATACTCGGACTTACCACCATCTCAAGAAATCCGCCCTTAACCGAGAAGATTGTCATTCGCGTATCGGGAATTAGCTTCTCAACTTCAAGGCAGAGTCTCTCCGCAGCGGCGATTCTACTCGGAAAAGTCCCGAGATATTCGAGGAATCCCCTCAGGGCTAAGGTTAGGGCGAGTTGGGATATTTCGTCTTCGTCCCCCGTCGCAGCGAAGCCATGCCAGTTACGAGGAGGAACATACGGCCTATTCCCCCAATCGACCGCTTCATAACGAACAAGTCCCCTTAACTCCTCGAGCCCAGCCTCAATCTCGTCCGGGATGTAGGTCTCTACAGCGTGCTCAATCCGCACCAGCAATTGATTGAACTTCGTGGTTTTGAAGTCGCCGAATAATAGGCGTAACTCCTTGAGGGCCGCATTGGCCATCGGCTGTGCCATCATCGGGCCCGACCGCCTCATCGTGGTAATGAGTCTTCCAAGGGCCGCCAACATCCCAAACTGGGTCTTGGGATAGGATGGGTCCACCTCCCACTCCATTGTTGCGATCCAATCGAGCAGAGCCTTGGCCTCCATCGGTGCCGCTATTGAATAACCCTGCCCCAAGTCGGCTCCGAGTACTGAGGCGACTTCGATAAGACCGACTGACTCCAGGCCCTCCACCACAACACGAATTCCGAGGTCATGTGCTAAATCGACGAGGTGTTCGATCAGTGAAATTGCATTAGTCGGGTCGGAGGTCTTCCTCACCAGGCCTTGGTCAATCTTGACTTCATCAAAACCTATCCGTTCGAGCCTGGTAAGCGAGCTATAACCTGCCCCTAGGTCGTCCTGCGAAAGGGTAATTCCCAGCGCTTTGAGCTCGGCAATAATCGACCCGATATCCTCTAGTTCATTAAGTTCCTCATCCTCGGTTACCTCCAAGGTGAGCTTCTCCTGGCGGACGTACATCTCCTGGATGGCTAGTTTGACCTCCTCGAGGTATCTTGAATCGATCAGTCCTTGGGGAGGGAGATTGATCGATACCCGGGGATCGAAGCCTTGAGCACTCCAGATCGAGCGAGCCTCTCCAATTGCTTTGAGCCCGAGACCAAAAAGGTGAAAGAGCTCGTCGGCTCCAAAAGCGGGAAGAAAGGCAGCCGGCGAGACGATCTTCCCAGAATCGTCCACCAACCTAGCCAGAGCCTCAACCTTGACCACCTTGCCGTTACGAAGGCTTACTATCGGCTGGTAGAGCATCCTAACCTGGTCCTTGTAGAGGAAGTTCCGATACTCCATTCGGGTAATGTGCGAAAGAACCTTGCTCTGGTCGAGTTCGCTCAGTGCCGCACCCAGTTTCTGGCGGATGGTGTCGAGAAAGAATCGTCGGGTAGAAACGTCAAAGTAACCTGGCCATCGAGAATGGCATGAGAGAAGCGCTATTGGACGGCCTGCGGAATCTGTAATCGGAATCGCAGCCATAGAGCGTATCCCCATCGCTCCGTACACCCCAGCCCAGGGTTGCATAGTCGGGTCGATTGCTATATTCCCGCTGGTTTCAATCTCGCCGCTCCGCCAAGACCTCCCGTCAACCCCGAGTCCCTCTGGTAGGTCGACCCTTATGCTCTCCTTGGCTATGAGCCCAGCCTTAGATAGCGACTTGAAGTTTGCAAAGGCAAAGCCAACGATATGTTCTGGTTCTAACCATCCATTGGCATCAGGCCTGGAGAGGTAGATGCCATCTATCCCAGAGATTGAATCGAGTACTTCGAAGCTCTTCAAAAAAAGATCCGACGCATAGGTAACCGAATTGCATATATTGGTGATCCGAGTGGTAATCGAGGCTAGGTGTTCAGCCTCTTTAGCCTCCGCAGTCAGTGCACCTTCGATCAGCTGCAAGACGCGTTCCCTAGCGATACTCTCGAGAGCAGTAGCATCCTCTGCGAGGGCCTGGTCCTCGTCGCAGGTCTTTTTTATCATCGAAAGTAGAGGAGAAATCGCCCTAACCATCCACGCCGAATCGAGGCCGACCATTCGGTGCATGTGATGGAGCATCTCTAGGCGCCGATTGAGGTTCTCCTGGTCGGGATTGGACTTCAACAGATCATAAATCAGCGACCCGAACTGGATTTGCTGGTGCTTCATCTCCCGCTCGCTCAGATGGCTAAAGAACCTCTCTACTTCTGGCTGTTTGGCAAAGACCTCGTAGAAGTATGACGTGAAATCTCTCGAAACTGCACGAGCAAGCTGTATCAGACTAGAGATACGTGGAGATGAATTGGGGCCGCTGGACTCATCGTCTTGAGTGTCGTCACGGCTCTTCTCGTCTTCCATCCCTAGACCCCTCCCCGGGTTTCGTCAGCATACGCTCTTTTCAAACGAACGACCTGGCGCCAAGGATCATGCAGACCAAAAACGACCTAAAGCAGTACCCTTGAAAAAGCTAGCTTGGCTGCACCTATACCGTTTGATGGTCAACACACCAAGGGCACCCCACAAAGTGAGAAGGCTACCAACTTTCACTTTCTGATTCGAAGCCTACCAGGGTGTAACTAAGTACAGTTCTGGCAAACCCTGAATCTGCTCAACAGCTCCGGACCTTTTGGGTTATTCAAGACCCGGGCTTAGCAGAAACAGAACCAAAAAATTACAAAACGCTCATCTGCCTTTTATTGGGCGTACTTTACCCGCCAGTTGAGCCGTAATCTTCTCTCTCTGAAAGCAGCCCGAGTTCCTCTTGCCTCGCAATCACGTGCACATCGATCCCAGACTCTCCGGCGGCCCTGATAACTTTGGACACGATTGATCCATGGGTGAACTCTTTCCACCTTGAATGGCTCGTCGCCCCCATGATTATCTGGGTAACCCGCTGGGTCCGTGCGAAGGAGACCAGCGCCCCTGCGACCTGGTCTGCCACTATGACCTGGTACTCGGCCCCCAGGTCTTGAGCAAGACCCTCCAGTTTGCGTGAAGCGTCTGAGCTCATCCTCTTGGCGTCGGACGATTTGACATGGACCACAAGTAATTTACCTTTTGATCGACTCGCAATCCTCGCCGCCCGGTGCATCAGCGATTCCGATCCGGGGGCACCGGTGACCGCTGCCATAACCCTCTCCCTGGTCTCCCAGGTTCCAGTTGATCCAATTCGCGCTAGGTAGCTAAGTAGCTCTTCCTCGGTTTCGTCGGCGACGAACCTTAAAGCGAGGTCCCTAAGTGCGGAGAGGTTTTCGGTCCTGAAGAAGTTCACTAGTGCGTCGGCGACCTTCTCCTTAGGATATACATTTCCATGAATAAGTCTCCGTCTTAGCTGTTCAGGAGACGAATCGACTAGTTCGATTTGATCGGCGGACCTGACAACCCAATCCGGAACCCGCTCTCGGACTTTTACCTTTGTGATCGACTCAACGACGTCCGCAATCGATTCGAGGTGTTGAATATTGAGGGTCGACAGAACATGGATGCCATTTTCCAGGATCTCCATAACATCCTGCCACCTCTTTTCGTGCCTGGAACTACCAGGGACGTTGGTGTGGGCGAGTTCATCGATCAGGACTAGTTCCGGCTTTCTCGCAATAACTGCGTCGAGGTCCATCTCCTCGAAGTCGGCCGACCGATAGTGGACAAGCTTTTTTGGGATGGTCTCGAGGCCCTCGCACTTCGACACCGTGTACGGCCTACCATGGGACTCCACGAGGCCGATAACGACGTCGGTACCACGATCGTTTCGTCTCCTCCCCTCGTCGAGCATCGCTACCGTCTTACCGACACCGGCTGCGGCCCCAAGGTATAGGCGAAACTTCCCCGCAGGTGCGACCATATCGGGTAGCTCGTCGATGTTCTGTCGCCGATCCTCCGCCAACTCGCCTCCTTATCAGCTATAAGAACCCGACTCCAGCATTTCTGGCCATAAGAAACTTTGCTCGATAGGTCTAACATAACTTAAATGACCTCTTTTTCGGCTAAGAGGACGTCGCAGGGCTTCCCGACTGGTCTCGCTTACCTGCTTGCGTCTATGTGCCTCTTGACAGTCGCATTGGTGCTCCTGAGGAGTCACCTCGATATCGCCACTCCGGCCTTCATCCTTCTCATCCCGGTCGTGATAGGTGTCGTAGTAGGTGGTTTTTGGGTCGGGGTGGTGGGCGCACTACTCGGTTTTTTGGCCTTTGACTACCTCTTTATTCCCCCCTATTACACCCTTAGCGTAGGTGCCCTGCAAAACCTCGTCTCGTTGTTCGTTTACGTAGTAGTAGTAGTCCTAGTGTCGACCGTCGTTTCCCGGCTCAAAGAGGCCCAGCTCAAGGCGAAAACATACGGCGATGACTTCTATCGCTTAGCCCAGACTTCCCAAGCCCTAATCGGCGTAAGTGGTCTAGGACCCCTTCTGCAAAGGGTCACCGACTCACTCGCAAATAACTTCGGGTACCTCTCTGTAGCGATCTTCCTCCCTACCGAGTCCGGCCTCGAGATCAACTCGCTCAGTGGATCTCCCCTTACCAAGGAGGAGATATCACTAGTAGTACCCGACCGTCCTCGCCCGGCGAGCCTCTTTAACCTAGAAACTCAAGACCAGAGCAAGCTAAATGTGCTCGCTATGGAGACCCTCTCCCATCCGGTCGGACTGCTCGTGGTTAAAGGTGGCACCGGCAGTCCACACGAGGTCGAACTACTAAAAACCTTCGCCAACAGTGCGGCACTTGCGATTGACCAAGCCCTATTGCGAGAGAAAGCGAAAAGGACCGAGGAACTCGAGGAACTCGACAACTGGCGGCGGGCCCTTTTGGGTTCCGTCTCCCACGACCTAAAGACACCACTGGCTTCGATCAAGGCATCTCTATCTGCAATGTCGGAGCTAGGAGACCGGCTAACACCCTCTGAACGCGATGAACTCCTAGAGACTTCGGAACTACAGACCGATAGGCTCAATCGACTCGTCAGCAACCTATTAGACATGGCACGAATTGAAGCCGGGGGATTTAGAGCGGACCTCCAACCGACGGCGGTCACCGAGGTAGTTGATTCGGTCATTTCATCGAGGTCGTCCTTCAAGCCAGACATTCTCTTTGACATTGCGAAGGACCTTCCATTGGTGCTTGCGGATTTTGTACTATTTCACCAGGCTTTGGGAAATCTTCTCGACAACGCAATGCGGGCCGGATCTGACGGTGCTTCGATAGAGATAACCGCTAGGCAACAAGGAGATTGGCTAACACTATTCGTTAGCGACTCTGGACGGGGAGTAGAGAAGTCGAGTTGGGAGAGTGTCTTCGACCTTTACGAAAAGGGGAAATCCTCTCAGGGCTCCGGACTGGGCCTGGCGATAGCCAAGAGCTTCGTCCTCGCGCAAGGTGGTCGGATTGGAATCGTAGACGGATTGGCAACGGGTGTCACAAAACTCGAGGGTGCAACCTTTTTTATCTCCCTTAGGTGCTACGATCCAAGCAATTCGGGGGACTTGGAGGCCACGAGCTGAAACCGGAGCGAGACTGAGTTGGCGAAGATACTGATAATCGACGACGATAAGTCCCTACTTAGGGCATTAGAAATCGCCTTATCGGCCCGCGGGCACGAACTCAGTTCGACAATTTCGGCCAGGCAGGGCATCGAACTCGTGGCACTGTTTCAACCCGATGTCGTCATATTAGATCTCGGCCTGCCAGATCTTGATGGAGTCCAGGTGGTGCGGGAGTTGAGGGGTTGGACCCAGGTTCCAATCCTGGTCTTATCGGCTTCGGGAGACGAAAAGAGAAAGGTCCAATCCTTGGACTTGGGGGCGGACGACTACGTCACGAAGCCCTTTGCAATGGCCGAACTCGAGGCCCGGATCCGGGTAGCACTAAAGCACGCCTCAATGCGAACTCCGGAACCCGACGTAGCGGCAATCACCATCGGTGACCTCGAGATCGACTTTCGGGCGAGGTCGGTACTTATTGGGTCTCAAGATGTCGAACTTACCCAGAAAGAGTTCGATCTTCTCGCCTATCTTGCGAAAAACGCAGGCAAGGTGTGTACCCACCAGATGATCCTGCGAGAAGTTTGGGGCAGCGGACTAAGTGACCAAGCCCACTACCTAAGGGTCTACGTAAGTCGGATCAGAAAGAAAATATTCGACGAGGAAGCTGAGCTCGTAAGGACGGTCCCCGGCGTCGGTTACCAGCTAACCGGCAAATTCAAGGAATAGAGTTTCAAGGGGAAGGAAGTACAGCCGCAACGGAGGCTAGTTTCTCCTTCTCGGTTCATTGAAAGTTGTCCGGGTCTCGGACCGGTAAAAACCCATCG
>JABEUO010000098.1 GCA_013044415.1 Acidimicrobiaceae bacterium | reverse complement strand
GACACTAGGTGTCTCATGGGAGACAGCCATTTTCGCATCAATTAGCTCGGTGGGTTCAGGTCGCTATGAGGGGCCACCGCCCTTACCGAAGGGGAATGCGCTCGGTTAGGTTCAAAATGTGACCGGTGAACGTGAAGAGAGCCTCCAGAAACGCTATCGTAAAGGTCTACTAACTTTTATTGGCGATGGAGACTCGAGTTTATGAAGTCACAGTTCGACTCTCGGATTTAAATAGGGGGTCGGGGTCCGACTGACGACTTTAGAAAGGGTGAATGTGCAAGAATCTGCTTCAATTCAAAGGAGTAATTCCAGATCCGTGGGATTTCTCCTTGACTCTGTATCCAGTGGTTCGATTGCTACGATTATTTCCGTAGTAACCTACGCATCGTTGATCGGCATATCGGCGCAGTTCAGCTTCCATCTAAATTTCACCCCAGTACCGATTACCTTACAGACGTTTGCCGTGCTCTTTGGTGGTGCAGCCCTGGGCTCAAAGCGGGCCGTTTCAGGGACGTTACTTTACATGATCGTCGGCCTCATCGGCTTGCCTTGGTTCGCCGGTGCTACCGGCGGGATCAGCGTCGCGTCCTCACCCTCTATGGGCTACATAGTTGGATTCGTCTTTGCCTCCTACGTAGTGGGTCTCCTGGCGGAAAGGGGTTGGGACCGTAACGTCGCCAAGACCCTGTTGCTCGTGATTGTGGGAAATGCCGTCATCTACCTATTTGGTGCCTCTTGGCTCGCCTTATCCCTCGGAGTCACTGCCGCAAAGGCTTACCAACTCGGGGTATCTCCCTTCCTAATCGGTGATGCCCTAAAGGCGGTCCTGGCAACCGTCGCCCTACCGGTCGCATGGCTGGGTCTCTCCAAGCTCGAGGGGCACAAAGGATAGCTAAAGGCGTCGAATTGGGGGCTCTGGGTGGCGGCGATACTCTTCCATCGCCTCATTCCAGAGCCCTTTTTCGATCCGCATTCCCGGCGGAAAGACCTTGTTGGTGCACGAAGTTAACCTGCCAAGGTCGCTCAAGTAACTAAGTCTGTCTAGCCTGACGAATCCCAAGGTCTCGAGGTGAGGGGTTGACCACTGACCGTCGATCAGCTCGAAACCTAGCCCTTCCAGGATTAGAACTAGCCCTACGAATGCCACCTTTGAAGCGTTTGGGGCAATGTGGAACATCGACTCTCCCGAAAACAGTCCCCCAATTGCGACACCGAAAAGTCCTCCGACAAGTTCTCCACCGATATACGCCTCTACCGAATGTGCAATGCCCATATCAAACAGGTCCATATAGTGACCGAAATAGGCTGGACTGATCCAGTTTCCTTGCTGACGCAGGGTCGCGCAGTAACCCACGACGCTGGAAAATGCGCAATCCACCCTCACCTCAAAGTTCGCCAGCACCTTGCGAAGGGACCTGTGGAGCCTTAGCTCCGACCTCGGGAACTCCCCTATCTCCTTGAGCCGGAAAACGCCACGAACGGCGGGGGAGAACCATCCGAGGAGTTCCTTCCCCTCTAGGTCCAGTTCCATGGGAAATATCCCCGCCCGATATCCGTCCACAAGGTGCTTCGCACTCAGCTCCTGACCAACAAATAGCAGGTCATCAGCGTCCGGCTGCTCTCTTACTACTCGAATAACCGAAGATAGCTTCGGAACGGTCTCAGTCATTACGCGATGGAATTTGATCAATAGGAAGCTTTTGGTCCATTGGGTTGGTAACCTTTTGGGCTATGTCGGAACACCCGATGTCTGAAAGACTAGCTGAACTGAATAGACGTAGAAGCGAGGCACTGAACGCAGGTTCACCCCACGCTATCGAGCGTCAACACCAAAAAGGGAAGATGACCGCCCGAGAGAGGGTCGAATACCTCCTCGACGAAGGATCTTTCCAAGAGCTCGACATGTTGGCCCGGCATAGGGCGCATGGAATGGGCCTAGACGATACTCGTCCATACACCGATGGCGTGATAACCGGTTTTGGGACGATCGACGGTAGGAGAGTTTGCATCTTCTCGCAAGACTTCACCGTATTTGGCGGTGCACTTGGAGAGGTATTCGCCGAGAAGATCCATAAAGTCATGGACCTTGCCAGTTCGGTCGGCGTGCCGATGATCGGTCTCAACGACGGCGCAGGAGCGAGGATACAAGAGGGAGTGGTATCACTCCACTCCTACGGAGGAATCTTTAGACGCAACGTCAAAAGTTCCGGGGTAATACCGCAGATAAGCGTGGTCCTGGGGCCATGTGCTGGTGGGGCAGTTTACTCTCCAGCAATGACTGACTTCATCTTCATGGTCAAAGAGACCTCACACATGTTCATCACCGGGCCCGACGTCGTCAAGACGGTCACCGGTGAGGAAGTCACCCTCGAGGAGCTCGGCGGCGCGATGAGCCATGCTACAAAATCTGGCGTGGCAACTTTTGTCCTAGACGACGAGAAGTCCTGCCTCGACGAGGTTAAGTACCTGCTTGGCTTCCTGCCCGCCAACAATATGGAGGAACCCCCCTATCAGCCTTCGGGCGACGATCCCGAGAGGTTGGTTCCCGAACTCTCAACCATGATGCCAGCGAGTCCAAACCAACCTTACGACATGAAGAAGGTAATATCGCTGGTTCTCGACGACGGAGACTACCTAGAGTACTTCTCGCATTGGGCCCAAAACATCACCTGCGGTTTCGGTCGTATAGACGGCCACGTGGTAGG
>JABEUO010000011.1 GCA_013044415.1 Acidimicrobiaceae bacterium | reverse complement strand
GCCTGAGCCAGGAATCCCCCGGCTTTAGCCGTGGGGAGGTTTCAATTGCAGTAGGTCAGGCCGTGGGCATTAAAGCCTCATGTTATGGCGTCCAACGCTCAGTTAAATCTAAAAGACCTCGCTTAGTCGCTCCAAAGAAACGGAGAATTTTAGAGGGTGTATCGGATTGAACCCGCCTTATATTTATGTCCAAATTCAAAAGTACCCGACGTATCAGGGTGGCTCCGGTCCTTGAGGTGGTGACCAATACCTTTCGAATTGCCGTCGATTTGAAAAGAGAGCTAGCCGAATCTTGCTAACCTGGCCACTAGATATTTCTTTCGTATTTCTTTAGGGCTTCTTTTGGGGCAATTCGGAGGTCTTCATTGGGCGCCCTCTTGGCGGTTCTCTCCAGTGTTGCTTGGGGCAGTGCTGATTTCGGTGGGGGCATGTTGTCCCGCCGAATTTCCGCCTTTGCGAGTGTGCTGTATTCGCAAGGTACGGCTATGGTTGCGGTCCTCGTGGTCAGTGCATTCATGGGTGGCTTCGCGATAAGCAAGTCTTTGCTTTGGGCGGTTGGAGCTGGAATAGTCGGACCGTTAGCCCTCGGCATTTATTACCGGGCACTCGCCATCGGTCCAATGGGTATAGTCGGGCCGGTGTCGGCTACCTCCGGTGCCGTTCCGGTTGTCGTCGGTCTTTTTCTCGGTGAGCGGATCTCGGTGATCAGACTGTTTGGGCTCGTGGGTTGCGTGGTAGGGGTGGCGATCGTAAGCGGACTCAATTTAAAGGGATTTGCGCACGCTAATATCAGGTCGGTATCCTTTGCGGCGATCTCCGCTGTTGGCTTTGGTTTCGTTTTTACGGCCATTGCGCAGTCTGCTTCGCACGGTATCTTGGCGACGCTAGCCATACAGAGGGTTACCAACATTGTGGTGCTTTTGGTTTTGGCCCTGATCCGCAAGCCACACCTCAAGGCGAACAGATCGGCTCTGCTATTTCTCGGCCTAGTAGGCCTGTTGGACATTGGCGCAAATGCGCTCTTTGCTGCCTCTTCCCAATTGGGGCAGCTCGCCTTGGTTGGCGCGCTTGGGGCTCTTTACCCGGTCACCACGACGACGCTGGCATCGATCTTCGCCAAAGAGAGGTTGACTAGGCCACAATTACTTGGAGCCCTGGTCACAATGGTTTCGGTTGTACTTGCATCGTCCTAGGAGCAAAGGGTCAACCCGGAAAATATTTCCGAGGTGAAACTACACTTGGACTATGGCAGAGAAGCTCATAGTACAGGGTGCAAAAGAGCACAATTTGAAGAACATTTCCGTAGAGCTTCCGCGTGATCGACTAATTGTCTTTACCGGTCTCTCGGGGTCGGGTAAGTCTTCCTTGGCCTTTGACACCATATTTGCTGAAGGTCAGAGACGCTACGTGGAGTCCCTCTCCTCGTATGCTAGGCAGTTCCTGGGGCTGATGGAGAAGCCGGATGTGGATTTTATCGAGGGCCTGTCACCCGCGATTTCCATAGATCAGAAGTCTGCATCTAAAAATCCCCGTTCAACGGTAGGGACGGTGACCGAAGTCTACGACTACCTTCGGCTACTCTATGCCAGGATTGGGGTTCCGCACTGCCCACAATGTAATCGTGAGGTATCCAAGCAGAGTGCCGAAGAGATCGTCGACAGACTGATGCTTCTCGAAGAGGGAACTCGGTTTTTGCTTTTGGCTCCCGTGGTACGGGGACGCAAGGGGGAATACCAGGGACTACTGGACGATCTGGCACGGAAGGGCTTTTCGAGGGCGAGGGTCGACGGTGACATTATCGAGCTTTCTGACAGATCCAAGCTTTCGTTGGCCCGCTATGAGAACCACAATGTCGACGTGGTGGTGGATCGGCTGGTTGTCAAAGACGGCATCCAGAGGAGACTGACCGACTCCGTTGAGGCAGCCCTTGAATTGACCTCTGGGATGCTCGAGGCGCAAGTCGTCGACAAGTCTGGAAACTATCTAGACCTTTTGGTCTTCTCAGAGGCGCTGGCCTGTCCCAATTGTGGAGTTAGCATCGCAGAGGTAGCGCCGAGGAGTTTTTCATTCAACTCACCATACGGAGCATGCCCTCGCTGTGACGGCCTTGGTACTAGATTTGAGGCCGACGTAGAACTGGTTATACCTGACGAGAGACTCAGCATACTCCAGGGGGCGGTTGCTCCATGGGCAAGCGTTAGGTCTGAGTACTTCCAATCTGTCCTTGAGTCAGTGGCGCGGGAAAATGGAATTCCGCTTAATAAGTCCTGGTCGACCCTGACGGAGGAGCAGAAGAAGATTGTTCTATACGGCACTGGTGAAGCGGTCATAGTATCTCACCAAAATAGATGGGGGAAGACGAGAAAATTTTCGCTCAACTATGAGGGAGTCGTCCCGTGGCTCGAAAGGAAGTTGACAGAAGCGGAGTCCGATTCCTACCGGGCGATGTGGGAAGGTTACATGAGGGTTGCCCCCTGTCCGGCATGCTCCGGGGCGCGCCTCAAACCCGAATCCCTCTCCGTAACAGTTGATGGGTTGGATATCTATTCCCTCTGTAGCCTTTCGATATCGCGCTGCGCCCAGCGTATATCGGCTATGAAGCTATCATCAAGGGACACAAAAATAGCCAAGCAGGTGATAAAGGAGGTTGTCGCTCGGCTCAACTTCTTGCTCGATGTAGGGCTCGATTACCTCACCTTGGCACGGGCTTCGGCTTCGCTCTCTGGTGGAGAGGCCCAAAGGATCAGGCTGGCCTCCCAGATTGGATCGGGACTTGCGGGTGTGCTTTATGTCCTAGATGAACCGTCGATTGGGTTGCACCAGAGGGATAACCATAGGCTGATTGCGACCTTGACCAAACTTCGTGATCTCGGCAACACCGTGATCGTCGTCGAACACGACGAAGATACGATCAAGTCCGCTGACTACATAGTCGACATTGGACCAGGTGCCGGCGAACACGGCGGTGAGGTGGTTTCTGCAGGCAGCTACGCCGACCTGTGCTCCTCGCAAGCTTCGGTAACGGGGGCGTATCTATCCGGCAGAAAGTCGATTGCGTTGCCCGGCTATCGAAGAGATGGAAACGGTGCTTCGGTAGTAGTTGAAGGCGCAAAGGAGAATAACCTCAAAGACATCACAGTCGACTTTCCCTTGGGAAAGCTGACCGCCATCACCGGCGTCTCGGGTTCCGGAAAGTCCACCCTTGTTAATGAGATTCTCCTCAAGGGACTGAGGCAGAAGGTCTATCGTGCAAAGGTCGTACCTGGCCGGCACAGGAGTATATCTGGAACTGAAAGCATCGACAAGGTAGTCGATATCGACCAATCGCCGATAGGTAGAACTCCCCGGTCCAATCCGGCCACCTATACCGGAGTATTCGACGGGATCAGAAAGCTATTCGCTGAGACCCAGGAGTCACGGGCAAGGGGCTATATGCCAGGAAGATTCTCATTCAACGTCAGGGGTGGAAGGTGCGAGAACTGTTCCGGTGATGGAACTATCAGGATCGAAATGAACTTTCTACCTGATGTCTATGTACCTTGTGAACTTTGCAAGGGTGCTAGGTACAATCGTGATACTTTGGAGGTGACCTGGAAGGGCAAGTCGATTGCCGACGTCTTGGATATGTCGGTTTCCGAAGCCAGCGCCTTCTTTTCAGCTCAACCGAAGATCGCTCGGCACTTAAAGACACTCGACGAGGTCGGACTCGGATATGTGAAGCTCGGGCAGAGTGCCACAACCCTTTCAGGCGGAGAGGCCCAACGAGTTAAGTTGGCTACGGAGCTTTCAAAAAGAGCTACCGGACACACCTTCTACATCTTGGATGAGCCGACTACCGGCCTTCACTTTGAGGATATCAGAAGACTGTTAAACATACTCTCTGCCTTGGTCGACAATGGAAATACCGTGGTTGTGATAGAGCACAACCTCGATGTTATCAAGACCGTCGACTGGATTATCGATTTAGGACCCGAGGGTGGGGATGGAGGGGGCTACGTACTCGCAGAAGGGACTCCAGAGGACCTCGCCGAAGTGGGGGATAGTTACACCGGACAGTTCCTTCGACCGCTGATTGGCCGATGAGTAATCGAGGTTCGCACCTGGGATTTAGCTCATGGTGCCGGGCGGAAGGAGGCTGAATTGCTACAGAAGCCCCCCTCGCAGTCGATTCCTGATGCGCCCGGCTCCTACCAGTTTCTCGATAGTGATGGCCGTGTGATCTATGTCGGAAAGGCTAAATCCCTCAGGCAGAGGATACAGAACTATTTTCAACCCCTAGATACCCTTATGCCTCGGACGCAACTGATGATGGCGCAAGCAGAATCGCTCGAGTGGATTCAGGTGGACACCGATGTCGAGGCCCTGGTACTCGAGTTCAGCCTGATAAAAAGGTACAAGCCTCGTTATAACGTGAAGTTGAGGGATGACAAAAGCTATCCAGTTCTTGCCGTGACGGTCAATCAAACCTGGCCAAAGGCCTTTGTGACGCGGGCAGCAAGGCAGAAAGGGGTGAAGTATTTCGGCCCTTACCCGCACGCCTCGGCATTGAGGGAGACCTTGGACATGTTACAGAAGGCCTTTCAGATCCGCACATGTTCAGACCTTAGGTTCGAAAGACAGAGGCGACTCGCTAAGCCATGTCTCCTCTATCACATTGAAAGGTGCAAGGGACCGTGCATCTCGGCGGTGGATAGCGAAACCTACCGAAGCACGGTTGACGAACTCTGCTCCTTTTTGAAAGGTGACACTAAGGCAATAGTCGGAAGGCTCAACTCTGAAATGAAGACCCTCGCTTCCCAACTCGAATTTGAGAGGGCCGCTCGTGTTAGGGATCGCCTTGAGGCGATCGACAGGGTCGTCTCTAAGCAAGAGGTCATGGTTGAGGGCGGAGTTGACCTAGACGTGATAGGTATCTTCTCGGACGAATTGGAAGCCTCGGTCCAGGTTCTCCACGTCCGCAAGGGGAGGCTACTCGGAAGGAGGGGGATGATCATCGACCGGGTCGAAGACCTCACCGATGCCGAGTTACAAGCAAGGGTAGTGGAACTACATTATGGCGAGTCGCATATCGAACTCCCCCCTGAGGTGGTGGTGGCTCTAGATTCTCCGGAAAACGTACTACTTACTGCTTGGCTTAGCGAGCTTCGTGGATCGAAAGCGAGAATCACCGTTCCACAGCGTGGTCATAAAAGGTCTATGTTGTCAATGGCTACCGAAAACGCCAAGGACGAGATGAAGAGGCACCGGCTAAAAAGAGCCTCTGATCATAATGCGAGGGCAAAGGCATTGACCGATCTTGCTAATTTCCTGGAACTCAAAGAAGCTCCACTTCGGATTGAATGTTATGACATGTCACATCTGCAAGGAACCAATTATGTGGGATCAATGGTCGTGATGGAGGACGGAATCGTAAAGAGGGCCGACTACAGGCGCTTCAGAGTATCTATTCCAAAAAATGACGACTACGGAGCGATGGAGGAAGTACTGAGGAGGAGGCTCGTAAGCTACCTATCAGAAACCGCCACCGGGGGACCGGAACTGGGTCGTAAGTTTTCCTATCCACCTAATTTGCTGTTGGTCGACGGAGGAAAAGGACAGCTCAATGTGGCGGTTAGGGTACTTGAGTCCCTGGGTCTTTCTGGGAAGATAGAACTTGCTTCGCTCGCCAAAGAGTATGAAGAGGTTTTTCGACCCGATAGGGCTGATTCGATTAGGATCCCCCGAGCCTCTCCAGCGCTTTTTCTTTTGCAGCAGATTAGGGATGAGGCGCACCGATTTGCTATCTCATACCATCGCCAGCTCAGAGGTAAGGGGGCTCTTGAGACGAGGTTGGATTCGGTAGTTGGACTCGGACCCAAGCGCAAGAGGGCGATAATTGACCACTTTGGTGGGATAAACAGGCTTAACAGTGCGAGCTTGGATGAAATATCCCAAGCCAAAGTGCTTCCTGCGGCGGTAGCTGTTGCACTTTTTGAGACCCTGCATGGCTCCTGATAGAGCCGCAAGGACTTCGCGATTTCAAAGCCGCCAGAGCGGCAGACAAGTTCTTCATTCAGGTGGGCTAGTGTCTTTTATTTATGGATCCCAATGACGAAGGATTTGATCTCGACATCTTTAGAGCCGCCTCTAAAGACCTATGGGAAGATCATGCAAAGTGGTGGCAGACGAACTTTACCAACGGAGCAGATCCCGAGTACGAAGAACAAATAATCCCCATGGCCGTGGACGAGGTGGAAAGGCTCGGTATTCGGGCGATTTTGGACCTTGGCGTAGGTGACGGTCAGATCTCCCGGGCGATCAGGAGGAGACTAGCCAACCAGGTAACAGTTGTTGGTATCGATCCAGCGATCATGCAGCTTCAAAGTGCGCTAGAGCGCGGTGGGATTGATATGTTGGTGAGGGGCGAAGCGAAGGAACTCCCATTTGGGCCAGAGTCCTTCGACGCAGTGGTGGCATGTCTGGTCTTCGAGCACGTAATCGAATTCGAATTGGCAATCTCTGAAGTTGCAAGGGTTCTCAAACCGGGAGGCCACTTCCTTTTTTTCTTGAATCATCCACTTTTGCAAACTCCGGGATCTGGCTTTATCGATGACGTTGAGCTCGCCGAGCAGTACTGGAGGATCGGACCCTATCTAAAAGAAGACCTCTCCTTCGAAGAGGTCGCCAAGGACGTTTTCATACCTTTTGTGCATCGACCACTTTCCCGGTACATCAATCAGATGGCTTCGAAGGGCCTCTTTGTCGAGAAGATGGAAGAACCGGCACCTCCGCAGGGCTTTGTTGACAAGGCGTGGGAGTATAAATTCGTTAGGGAGATACCGAGACTCCTCTACCTGTGTGCACGAAAGGGACTGTCATAGAGGTGAGTAACTTCTTGGTCATCGCTGGTATGTCCGGTGCGGGAAGATCCACGGCAGCGGGGGTTTTGGAGGATATCGGCTGGTTTGTAATAGATAACCTACCCGCCGAACTGATTCCCAAGGTTGCGGAACTTGCGGAGAGACCCTCAACAGACGGCTCTCAGATATCCGAGATCGCCCTGGTGGTTGGGAGGAGTTTCGGGGGCTCTTCATCGGGAATCGAAGACTTGATCGGGCAACTCCGAGTGTTGGGGTCGAGAGTCCGGGTGCTATTTCTTGACGCAAGCAATGATGAGTTGCTCGCGCGATATGAAGGAACCAAGCGCAAGCACCCCCTGGACATCGGCGGCGTGGTCAGCTCCGTCGACGCGGAACGAGAACTACTAGATCCCCTAAAAAGTATCGCTGACTTAGTTATCGATACTTCCAACCTAAGTGTCCACCAACTCAAGGCCCGTATTGTCGAACTTTTCAGCTTCGGTGGTAAGGGATCACCTATCAAGGTTTTTGTAACGTCATTTGGGTACAAATACGGAATCCCGAGGGATGCTGACCTGGTCTTTGACTGTCGGTTTCTTCCCAACCCACATTGGGTCGAGACCCTGCGTGATAAGACAGGGCGAGAACCAGAAGTACGGGACTATATCTTTTCATTCGAGGATTCGAACGTATACCTGGAGATGATCGAGAAGCTCCTCGCCTTTTCTATGCCTAGATTCGTAGAGGAGGGAAAGAGTTACTTGACAATCGCCATCGGCTGTACCGGCGGAAAGCACCGCTCGGTTGCCCTCGTGGAAGCGGTGGCGGGTGAACTTTTTAGGATCGGATATCCGAGCCAGATCCACCATAGGGACATCTACCGTTGAAAGGTGACCGGTTGGCGATGGACGATACCTCGATTCTTGCGAACTCCAAGGTCGTCGCGGTTGGTGGCGGTCACGGCCTAGCGGTAATGCTCAAAGCCCTTAAGGGTAGGGTCGGGCAGCTGAGCGCTGTGGTAACCGTTGCAGATGACGGCGGGTCATCCGGTAGGATTCGTCGGGACCTTGGATTAGTTCCCCCTGGTGACCTAAGGATGTGTCTTAGCGCTTTAGCGGATCCGGATTCGGCACTCTTCTCGAGCTTCACTTATCGTTTCAGCGGTGGAGACTTGGCGGGACATTCGCTCGGAAACTTAATGCTAGCGGCATTGACGGACCTATTGGGAGGTCTTGGACCAGCATCTCTCCATATGGGGATGATCCTCCGTGCTAGCGGATCTGTCTTTCCGACCGCAGAAGAGCCATTGGGTTTGGTAGCCGAGACCGATAAAGGCCGACTCTCTGGCCAAGTGGCTATCAACGCGAGCAGTGGTATTCGTAGGGTTTGGGTAGAGCCGATCGAGCCGAAGGTCTCGAAGGAAGCTGTCCAAGCAATTTTAGAGGCGGATCTTATAGTCCTGGGACCGGGGTCCCTCTTCACCTCTGTATTGGCCGCATGCGTTGTTCCGACAATTAGAGATGCTATCAATTCCACCAGTGCACGACGGGTATATGTCGCCAACTTGCGACAACAGAAGGCCGAGACCGCACACCTGGACCAGGCCTCCCAAGTTGCGAAAGTCCTAGAGGTCGTCGATCGAATAGACGGCCTCTTGTTCGATCCCAGCCACAATGAGGTAGGCGACCTATCTCGAGTACTCACCAGTGACGTTCGGGTCCAAGCCGGATCGCTTTCCGGTGACGGTGGATTCACCCACGACGCTTCACTACTCGCCGATGCACTAGAAACCTTTGTGAAGAACAATAATTGAAGTGGCGATCGCTAATCGACATGTGCAAACGTCGTCGTCGCGTTATCCTATATCGGAGGTAGTGTCAGGCTGGTGGTCCCGTGATATAAATGTCCGGGTGCCGCAAAGGTCCAAGGAGTGGTTGTGACTATTAGAGTTGGCGTCAACGGTTTTGGGCGCATTGGTAGGAATTTTTTTCGTGCGGTTCGCTCCCAGGGTGCTGACATTGAGGTTGTCGCGGTCAACGATCTGACGTCTCCTAAGACAAACGCACAGCTTTTGAAGTACGATTCGACCCACGGCCCGCTAGGTGTGCCAGTGGTCGCCGACGATGGTTCGATAACGGTTGGCGGCCAGACCATTAGGGTGTTTGCCGAAAGAGATCCCAAGGCCCTGCCGTGGCGGGATCTCGGAATAGACGTAGTGATCGAATCGACCGGCATCTTTACCGATGGCCAAAAGGCCGTAGGACACATCGACGCAGGTGCGCAAAGGGTCATCATCTCCGCACCCGCCACGAACGTCGACGCGACTTTCGTTATTGGAGTGAATGAAGGCAGCTACGATCCGGCGATCCACAAGATTGTTTCGAACGCCTCTTGTACTACCAACTGTTTTGTACCCCTTATCAAGGTGGCGCAGGACGCTTTTGGTATCGAACGGGGACTGATGACCACCGTTCATGCATACACAAATGATCAAAATCTCCTCGATCTTGCCCACAAAGATCCACGAAGAGCCCGGGCTGCGGCACAAAATATCGTTCCTTCTACAACCGGGGCGGCAAAGGCCACCTCCCTGGTCATGCCCGAAATGAAGGGTCTTTTGGACGGTACCTCGTTACGAGTACCAGTTTCCGATGGTTCGATAACCGATGCAACCCTAATCCTCCGTGGCAGCTGGTCAAAGGGCGAGATTAATGAGGCGTATGAGAGGGCCGCTAGCTCAGGACCACTTTCTCAGGTGCTGGTCTATTCGGATGAGCCACTGGTTTCGTCCGATATAGTCGGCAATCCTGCCTCGTGTATTTTCGACTCGGAGCTGACTATGGTGATGGACCTTGGGAATGGGTCGACGCTGGTCAAGGTGTTCGGGTGGTACGACAACGAATGGGGTTACTCGAATCGGCTAGTCGATCTAGTCGGTCTTATGGGAAAGTAGGGTCCTAGTCAAAAACTAAGGCTCTGAGGGGATCTAATTGTATTTGCCACAACTTCAAGATCTTGGCGACGTTCGTTCGAAGCGCGTACTCGTCAGGTCCGATTTAAATGCTCCAATGGTCGAGAGATCTGGCAAGTGGGTCGTAGCTGACGACTTTCGAATCAGGTCCGCTCTGCCCACCTTTAGGTGGCTACTCGACAGGGGAGCAGAGGTAGTGACCTGTTCTCACTTGGGCAGGCCAAAAGGGTCGATGGACCCGAAATTCTCAATGGCGCCGGTCCAGGAACTGCTGTCGACTTTGTTGCCGGAAGTGGCGGTGATGGAGAACCTTCGCTTCAATCCTGGTGAGGAGTCGAATTCTGAAGAGTTCGCAAAGGAACTCGTGCACGGCTTCGATTTTTTTGTCTCAGACGCATTTGGCGCTGCGCATCGAAAGCATGCATCTATAGTTGGACCGCCGAAGTATCTGCCTTCAGTGGCCGGAAAGGTGCTCGCCGAAGAGGTCGAGATGCTCGCCAAGCTCTTGGAAGAGCCAATGCGCCCCTTTGTATCGGTAATGGGTGGTTCAAAGGTTTCGGACAAGCTCGGCCTGCTTTCGTCCCTGCTCGCAAAGGTCGATACAGTCTTAGTGGGTGGCGGAATGTGCTTCACTTTCCTGGCCGCACAGGGATTTCCAGTCGGTGAGTCAATGGTCGAGCCGGATATGATCGAGTCGTGTAGGGCGATGTTGGCCACGGGAAAGATTGTCCTGCCAAGCGACATAGTCGGTCTGGCGGAGTCCGAGTCCTTTGGTCGTTCCGGTGGGACGGCCGAGCCCAAGATTTTTTCTCACGGCGTGCCAGAAGGGTTCAAGGGCCTCGACATCGGACCGTCTACCGTGGAGAGATTTTCCACGGTACTTGCGACCGCTAAGACAATTCTATGGAATGGGCCGATGGGGGTGTTCGAGGATCCGAGGCTGAATAGCGGTACTTTTGCGATTGCCAAGGCCGTTGCGACCTCGGATTCGTACTCAGTAGTTGGTGGCGGAGACAGCGCCGCCGCAATAGTCGAATGCGGGCTGGAGGGGTCGGTTAGCCACCTATCGACGGGAGGCGGTGCGAGCCTTGAGTTCATAGAGAAGGGTGATCTTCCAGGGTTGAAGGCGCTTCGGGACGCTTGGCGACGCTGAGGCCCGGAGGATCGCGCTAATTGCGAATTCGATTGGTATAGGGCGTGTTTCGGTGTCCATAAATTCGTTAGGAATGTGAAAATGGTATCAAAAAAAGGGGAAGCGTTGCTTCCAAAGGTAAATGCGCGTACCGGTAGAACGAGACTTATCGCAGCCAATTGGAAGATGAACTTGAACCACCTCGAGGCGATACAGGTGGTCCAGAAGCTCCACTTTAAACTTCGGGCCTCTGATTACGAATACTGTGAGATATCGATTCATCCTCCCTTTGTCGATCTGCGATCGCTGCAACTATTGATAGATTCTGACCGAATGAACTTCTCTCTCGGAGCTCAGAACTGCTACTTTGAGGCCAAGGGAGCCTTCACCGGTGAAGTGTCCGCTCAAATGCTCGCCAAACTGGGTGTTAGGAATGTCATAGTGGGCCATTCGGAGCGGCGATCTATTTTCAAGGAAGATGATGAATTGATCGCCAAGAAGGTCAAAGCCGTATTCGATTCACAGATGATTCCGATTTTGTGTGTCGGGGAAACTGCAGATGAGCGCGGCAACGGTCAATCGGCTGAGGTACTTTCCAGGCAGGTTTCCGCGGCTATTAGATCGGTATCTCCTGACGTTTTGGGCAATCTGGTGGTTGCCTACGAGCCAGTTTGGGCTATCGGCAGTGGAACTCCGGCCAGCGTCCAAGATGCTTCAGAAGGCGGAGACATTATTAGGGGAGTCATAGAATCGATTAAATCCAAAGAGGTCTCCCAGGCCGTTCGGATACTCTATGGTGGGTCTGTGACCTCCGCCAATTCCAGGGAGTTTCTAGAGTCATCATCGCTTGATGGGCTCCTTGTCGGCGGAGCGAGCCTCGACCCAGATGACTTTGCCGCTCTTATAGAGGCATAATTTGACCAAGGCGATCGTTTATAGGGCTAGTATCATTGTGCTGGCCAAGCTTAAATTTGCAAGGGGATCCTGAGGTGCTGACCATCATTCTGGTGATTATCCACGTAATAGTCTCGCTGGGGCTGATAGTGTTTGTTCTCCTGCATTCAGGCAAAGGTGGAGGACTGTCTGACATGCTGGGCGGTTCGGTCGGCGCGGCAGCGGCCGGGTCAACCGTTGCGGAAAGGAATCTGGACCGAATAACTATATTCCTGGCCGTGATCTTCGCCTTTACGAGCGTTGCGCTAGTTATTAGGTTGTGAGTCCGAAATAGCCGACAAGTGGTCTTTTTGCGGCGCCATCCTGCTAAATTATTCGTGCTGGAGTTGAGGCGAAAGTAAAGTCGAAGTGGCGGAATAGGTAGACGCGCTAGGTTGAGGGCCTAGTGACCGCAAGGTCGTGGGGGTTCAAGTCCCCCCTTCGACACCAGAGATGAGTTCGATGTGCGAACTCATTCCACCGTAAGTCAATGAAGTATGGCAGAGAGCAGGCTTCACTTTTTGACCTGCTGCATGGGTTAAATTGGCTAGAGCGGGCGGCTAGTTTTGACATCAATGACCATTGGATCAGGGTTTGCCGAGCTTGTAGGCGACTATCCGTTTGAAGTGCGCTTCAGTCGAGGGTCTTCTGCCCAAGCAAGGGACGCCGCCGATATCGCAAGCAGTGCCTATGTGTACTTAAGTCGGTTGTTTTCGGGATTTAAACCCGACATCGCCCTCATTGTTTCAGATGAGGAGTGCTGGGAGAGTCGACAGCCATACGGCCTTCCGTACTTTGACAACGACGCCGATCAGATTCGCCCAGGCATCCTGGTGATGCCCGCTGGAGGTGGCCATTTCTGGTCCTCGATCGGAGATGATCTTTTGAATGCCCCCCCAGCCAGTTGTGCAAGACTTCGCGCTCAATATCCTGGTAGCGATGGCCGGTTGAATTTGCAGCCATTTTTCGATCTGGTGACCATTCATGAACTCGGCCATGCTTTTGAAGTGCTCGGGGATCTCAAGCTGCCTACTTTTTGGTTGAGCGAGATGTTTGCAAACCTGGCGATGCACACCTTTATCGCCCGTGAGAGACGTGACAAACTGGACACCCTGGAGGTTATCGCCATCGAAGGAACGCAGAACCAGAGCCTCGACTTTCGTATGAGAGCCGACGGTTGCAGTACATTAGCGGAGTTCGAAATTCACTACTCCGGTGGTTATTCTCCAATGAGCCCATTGAATTACGTTTGGTACCAATACCGAATTCAGCGACTGGTGGCTGCGGCCTTCGACGTAGAGGGCGAGGATGTTCTGGTCCGTTTTTGGAACTATTTTAGGTCTGGTAAGTACCAATCCTTTGGAGACGCGAATGCCTCTTCGATAGTTCCAATTCTCTGCAGGGAAGTTAGCGAAGTGCTCGGTCGAGGGGTTCAAGCCTGGTGTTAGGTGAGGAGTGACTAGGTGACATTGGCAGGGCCAAAGAAGGGTGTCGATAGGGGGCTTTTGGGAGTCGCTGCCATGGTCTCGAACGCATCCGATAGCTCGTTGATCCAGGGCGGACTAGCTATGGAGACAATCGAGCACTACGGTGTCGGATCAGCACGCCTAAACTGCTCCAAGGGGCAGAGCACGCCATGATCATTAGCGAGGCTACCGCCAACGGGTTTTCGATGTGGCAATGACCCGGCTACCTTCAAGCGAGGCGAGGAATTTGGGTCATAATTGCTTTCCTCTTTCGTTGGGTCAGCTTTGCAAGGTCGATGCGTCACTCGCTAGCTTTCGATTTACCAATTATCGCTACTCGATGGCTCCTTTTATTTCAGATGGGAGGGGACCCATTGTGGGGGGGCGGGACTCGTTTTGATTCGCAAAGG
>JABEUO010000010.1 GCA_013044415.1 Acidimicrobiaceae bacterium | reverse complement strand
TCAGAATCAAAGGTATCAAGTGACTCAATAAAGGTAGTAGTCGGGTTGGGGATCAATCTCGACTGGACTGTACAAGAGTTAGCGGAGCTTCATAGGCCTGCGACGGCAATCTCGATAGAGATTGGCGGTAGGTCAACGGGACCAAAGCCGCTGCTTGATCACTTTTTAAAGAGACTCGCCATCCACTACCTAAACCTCAAGGACAAAGATGGATTTGTCGAGGAGACCTCCCTTTACCGACGTAGGTGTATCACCATCGGGAGGCTCATCTCGGTAGAGATGGAGGAGGACTCATTCGAGGGAGTGGCACTTGACATTGCACCCACCGGTGAACTCTTGGTAGCTATAGAGAGTTGTGTGAGGGCCGTTTCCGCCGGGGACGTTATACATATCAGGCCGCTTGCGACCTAAATAGAGCGGCTTTCGACTAACGACCTCGGCAAGAGATAGTATTTTTCCGTTATACCACCAATTGAAATAGAGGAGTCTCGATATGGATCTCGAGTTCGCACAAGAGCAAGACGAGTTTCGATCGGTGGTGCGGGATTTTGCCGAAAATGAAGTAGCCCCCCACGCAGCCATTTGGGATAGGGACCACACCTTCCCGTTGGAGACGGTCAAAAAGATGGGGAAGATGGGGCTTTTTGGCCTAATATTCCCCTCTACCTTTGGTGGCTCGGATGCACCTTTTTCGACCCTGTGTATTGCTATCGAGGAACTCGCTCGGGCGGATTCGTCGGTGGCAATAACGCTGTCGGCGGGGGTTGGCTTGGGAGCGAATCCAATTTTCAGCTTCGGAAATGAAGAACAGAAGGAGGCCTACCTCCCACCATTGTGCAGAGGCGAGTCTTTGGGGGCATTTGGCCTAACCGAGCCCGGAGCTGGATCAGACGCCGGGGCGTCGCAAACCAGGGCGACAAAGGTAGAAGGTGGCTACCTGATCAGCGGCTCCAAGGCTTTTATCACCAACTCTGGTACGCCGATAACCTCGGTTATCACCGTCACAGCACGAACCGAAGAAGGGGTTAGCGCCTTCATCGTGGAGTCGGGGACCAAGGGTCTGACTATAGAGCCACCCTATAGAAAGATGGGTTGGCACGCCTCTGACACCCACGGGATCAGTTTGGACGAGGTTTTTGTACCAGACCACGCCCTCCTTGGCACGCCAGGGAAGGGTCTCGCCCAGTTCCTGTCGATCCTCGACGACGGTCGTATTGCGATCTCTGCGCTAGCGGTGGGGCTCGCTCAAGGCTGTTTGGACGAATCGCTAGCTTATGCTAAGTCGAGGATCGCCTTTGGGAAGGCGATCGGGTCCAACCAAGCGGTGGCATTCAAACTGGCGGATATGGCGGTGGCTATCGAGGCCGCCAGGGCGCTTACCTACAAGGCCGCCGCCCTGAAGGACGCAGGCCTACCCTTCAAAAAGGAGGCTGCAATCGCCAAGCTCTTCTCGAGTGAGGCCGCCGTCACCGTCGCCAGGGAGGCAACTCAGATCTTTGGCGGTGCTGGCTTTATCGATGAGACCCCTGTGGCCAGGCATTTTCGTGACTCGAAGATCCTAGAGATAGGGGAAGGAACCTCGGAGATCCAGAGGTTGGTCATAAGTCGCGAACTTGGCCTTAAGCTAGCCTGAGTTGACCTAGTTCGAGAAGGGTAAATTTCCATTAAAATGCCTCAGCCAAAGATCAAAGGTCTCGTCCTGTCGGGTGGAAGCGGAACGCGGCTTCGACCGATTACCTACACTTCGGCTAAGCAACTCGTGCCGATAGCCAATAAGCCAATACTCTTCTACGGTCTCGAATCGATAGCCAAGTCGGGGGTCAAAGAGGTTGGAGTAATCGTCGGCGACACCCGGGAAGAGGTGAAGGAAGCCCTTGGCGACGGTTCGCGCTTTGGCTTGGAGATCACTTATATCGAACAAGAAAAACCCCTCGGTCTCGCCCATTGCGTGCTGATAGCGAGGGATTTTTTGGCCGACGACGACTTTGTGATGTACCTTGGTGACAATTTTATCCTCAAAGGCGTCGAGGAGTTCATAGAGAGCTTTAGGCAGAGGGAAACCGGGGTCAGTGCCCAGATTCTTCTGGCCAAGGTCCCTGACCCACACCGATTCGGCGTAGCAGAACTCGACCATTCGGGCAAGGTGATAAGGCTGGTCGAAAAACCCAAGATACCACCGTCGGACCTAGCCCTCGTCGGAGTCTATCTTTTTGATAAGACGATACATGAGGCCGTCAGGTCGATCAAACCGTCTGCCAGGGGAGAGCTCGAAATCACCGATGCAATCGACTGGTTGATCAGCTCGAATTATCGAGTGAATTCTCAGGTGGTAGACGGCTACTGGAAAGACCTCGGTGAACCCGAAGCCCTGCTAGATGGAAACCGATTAGCCCTCGAGATGATCGAACCCCACATCGTAGGTGAGGTGGATGAATATTCGAAGGTAGACGGCCGAGTCGAGGTCGGTATAGGGGCGAAGATTATCCGCTCTATCATCAGGGGCCCGGCGATCATCGGTCCAGACGCGGTCATCGAGGATAGCTTCATCGGCCCGTATACGGCTATCGGCCCGGGTTGCGTTGTCGAGCGGTCAGAAGTTGAATACTCGATAATCCTCAATGAGAGTTCTATCTCCGACATAGTCCGGATGGAGGGGTCGATCGTGGGGAAGCGAGCGAGGGTAGCGCAGAGGGCGACTCTCCCTTCTGCGACCCGGCTAGTGATCGGGGATAACTCCCGGGTCGAGATCAACAAGAACTAAGTACCGCCGAGTTTCGAACTCGCTTAAATTGCTGCGTTGATCTTCGTGGCCTAAGGGGGCACGCTAGCCACCTAGCGATCCAGGTCGAGTTTTGAATCGAATAAGACGCCAGCGTGAATATGGCGTCAGACTTAGACGCCGGTGGTCGTGAAGCTAAGTCGCCGACCGACATGGCTTGACCGACATTCTGTGCAGGCAGAAGCAAATTACCAGCAAGATACCACTTTTAGTCCGTCTGGGGACCTTCCCCCTGGGACAGTGCCCACTCACGCAAAATCAGTTTGTCCTTTTGTAGCACGCTTATGCGACAACAGTTGCCGACCTTCTTTTGCAAATGAGCAGAAGGTCGGCTAAGTGGGACGAAACATAGCAGCCATCGCGTGGCGGAAGGCTTTGCTCATCGGGGAAGTAGTCCCTCACCATTAGGTCTGCAAATATTTCGACCTCTACCCAATTACGGCACCTGGAAGATAGCGCCATGCACTACCTGGGTTCTCAGCTGACTATGCCAATCTCGGTGAACTTTCTGAATGGAAATAAAGAAAATGTTCGCTAAAGGTTACAAAAGAATCGACTCGCAGTTAACGGAACCTTAAGAGGGCGGTTAACCCGGCCAGTTACCTTCAATACATCGAGGTACAGCCAGAGTAGGAGTTTGTGTGGCGAGCATAAAGATTGCGGGCCTAACCAAGAAGTTTGGCACTAAAGCTGTTGTTGACGAAGTTGATTTGGATATTGTCGACGGCGAATTCATAGTCCTTCTGGGCCCGTCTGGATGCGGCAAGACGACGGTTCTCAGAATGATCGCCGGCCTAGAGCAGATAAGCGGTGGACAGCTCTTCTTTGACGACAAGTTCATGAATGACGAACCGCCAGATCGACGAAACGTGGGCATGGTATTTCAGAACTATGCGCTCTACCCGCACATGACCGTTGAGAAAAATCTCTCCTTCGGACTCGGATCTCGACGAAGGGTCGGCTCTCGGTCATCAGCGAAGCAGGAGATCAGGAGCAAGGTCTGCGAAGTTGCCAAGTTGCTAGACATTGAAAATCTACTGGATCACAGGCCGAAGCAGCTCTCGGGTGGCCAGCGGCAGAGGGTCGCCCTCGGTCGCGCCTTGATACGGAAGCCCTCCGTCTTTTTGATGGATGAACCACTATCCAACCTCGATGCAAACCTTCGCGAAAAGGTGCGTATGGAGTTGGCCAGACTTCATGATCAGCTCGCCATCACAACGATATTTGTCACACATGACCAAGTTGAGGCGCTCACGCTGGCGGACCGGGTAGTCGTCATGAACCTAGGGAAGGTGCTGCAGATCGGCACGCCAAGCGAAATCTACGGCTCACCTGCGGACTCCTTTGTAGCCCATTTCATCGGCACGCCGGGCATGAACCTCTGGACACTTCCCTGGCGAAACCCAAATTGCCTTAGCACGGCAGATGACGCCAGAGACCATAGCCTCGGCGTCCAATTGGGAAGTTCCGTGACTTTGGCGGTGGATTTCTCCGAGGTCCTTGACGAGGCGGGAAGGTCGATCACCTTAGGTATACGCCCTGAGCATCTTCGCCCGCTTGAAGAGGTGAGCAATCCAGCGGCCTTGGTCGACTTTCGCATTGAGACCTTCGAGCAGTTGGGTAGTCACCAGCTCGCATATGGATGTCTTGGATCAGGCGATCAAGAGGCCGGCGTAGTCCAACTGGATGCCAAGTTTCGATGCCGTCCCGGGGAGCATGTGGCACTGGCTGCCTCCCTCGATGATGTGCATCTTTTCGCAGCGGATAGTGGGAAAAGGCTTCCTGGTCCCAACAGGGCGCGCCTCGATATGAGGGTGAACGCTTGATGCCATCTCTGCGCTTTCGGTCTCGACCATCGCCATGTGATTTGAGATCAGTGACATCTCGGCAATGGCTGGCGAGATGACCATATCCGAATCTCTAAGGCCTTCCCGGGGCCCTGCCAACGGCCCAGTCCAAACCTCAGTCCAAACCTCAGCCCAAGACCCGGTACCCACCATCCAGAGGTCCGTTCCCACCCTAAGGGGAAGGTTGAGACACCTGAAGGATAGGTTGGCTGGATACGGTCTCCTATTGCCGGCGATAACGGTCTTCCTGGTCTTTTTTTACCTGCCAGCGGCCTATCTGATCTACGTCTCATTCTTCCACTGGGGAGTTCTATCGTCGGCCATGAAGTTCGTTGGGCTAGCTAATTTTCGTGTTCTCTGGCACCAGCCTCTCTTTTGGCACTCGATTGTGACCAGCGCTTACTACACGGTCGTGATGATTCCGGCGACGGTATTTCTTGCCCTCGGGATCGCCTTGGTCCTCAAGGAGGCCGTTTCCGCTAGGCGGGGGGGCGTATGGCGAGCAGCGGTATTCCTTCCGCATGTGACGCCGGTTGTAGCGACGTCAATAATCTGGGTCTGGATCTTCAACCCTCAGTTTGGCCTGGCAAATTTCGTGCTCAGGACGGTCCATCTACCCGCCTTGGGGTGGTTGGAAAGCATCCACTGGGCTCTGCCGGCGGTGATGATAGATAGTCTCTGGCATTCTCTTGGCTTGTATGTGATCATTTTTCTGGCCGGGATGGCTAATCTCCCTCGAGAACTGCTCGAAGTAGCCCGCCTTGATGGTGCCAAAAGGCATCGTATCTTCTACCGGATCATCTGGCCGCTACTTTCCCCTACGACCTTCTTCGTGGTTGTGCTGGCGACGGTGAATAGCTGGCAGGCCTTCTCGCAGATCTACACCATGACGGGCGGCCCCCATGGTGGTGCAGGAGGGCCAGCATTCGCAACCACCACCGATGCACTCTTGGTCTATCAGACTGCATTTACCTACTATCACTTCAGCCTCGCAGCTGCGATGAGCCTGGTTCTTTTTGGGATCATCCTCCTACTCACACTGATACAGAAATGGATATCAAACAAGGTGGTGTTTTACCGATGAGCCTCATCGCATCACGCACCCAAGACGGTGAAATCCGGCCGGGCAACATGGTGCTTCGAATGTTGCGCTGGGTGATGGTTCTGGTGATCGCAATAGGATTCGCATTCCCCCTCTATTGGGTGCTGGTGACCGCTTTCAACTCCCATGCAGGTGTATTTTCGATACCGCCTAACTTCGTGCCAGCTTTTCATACCGATGCATTTTTCTATGTGCTGGAGCACACTAGCTGGGCTCGTTACATGGTAAACACGGTTTTTATAGCCGGTGCCACCGTGCTGCTAGTCGTGGCTACCTCAGCGATGGCGGGGTATGCGCTCGCTGAGCTCAAGTTTCGAGGTCAGGGCTTCTTCTTCTTTGCAATCCTTGGGGTGATGATGTTACCGAGCCAGGCGCTACTCATTCCGCAGTACGCAGTGGCCCTACATCTACACCTGCTGAACTCGTACTGGATCCAGATAATCCCCTTCGCCTCCAGCACCTTTGGCGTCATACTGTTCAGGCAGTTCTTCAAGAGCCTCCCGCGAGAGTACTGGGAGGTGGCTCGGCTAAGCGGCCTAGGTCATCTTCGCTACATCTTGAAGGTCGCACTTCCGCTGGCTCGACCGGCGGTAGTGACGGTCGTGCTGTTGACCTTCATCACATCTTGGAACCAGTTCCAGTGGCCGCTGATCATGACTACTTCGCATGCGGTGCAACCAATTGAGGTTGCGCTCAGCCACTATATGCAAACCTATGAAGCTAACTGGCGCAGGCTCACCTCTGCGGTGCTGCTCGCATTGGCTCCGGTGGTCATTCTCTTCCTTCTTCTGCAGCGGCATATCGTCGACGGCGTTGCCGGGCGAGACAGTGGGGTGAAGAGCTAAGGCTGAGCAAGTGGGGCGAATGTGAAAAGAATCAACGTCAAACCTTCTAAATCAGGATTTTTCAAAAAGGAGAAATAGTAGATGTCAGTCAGTTCTGTGCGGTTCGGTTCTAAAACAACGATGGAGCAGAAAAAGCGTGGCAGGGGCCGTAAAACGACCGCTGGAGCGGTGTTAGCTACTTCGGCGGTCCTGCTAGCGGCTTGTGGGTCATCTGCATCTGCCTCGGTTACGACGGTAGCTTCTACGGCCGCTGCGCCGGTGAGCATCAGCCTGTGGGAGTCGCACAACGGTGGCCCGGTCGGTGCGGCGATGACCGCTTTAGTGGACAAATTCAACTCATCCCATAAAGGCGTGCAAGTGAATATTGTCGTAACAAAGGCCTCGAAGAAGCTCGAGGCGGCAATAGCCGCTGGAAATCCCCCCGCTTTAGCGGAGATCAGTCACTACGACGGCACCTTGGTGAAAGCCGGTGCCCTTATCTCCTGGAACACTTTCCTCAAGAGCAGCCAGGTGGTAACTAAATCAAACATGATCCCCGTGGTTTGGAAAAATGGCGAGGTCAACGGGCAACACTACCGTTTCTTGGCGGACATGAAGATCTCCGAGGTCTTCTACAACGAAACCCTCTTCAAGCAGGCTGGAATCAACTCCGTCCCGACAACCTGGTCCCAGCTAGCCACCGATACCGCCAAGCTCAAGTCAATCGGGGTTATTCCTCTCGGTTGGAAGGACTCCTCGGCTCACATACTCCCGGCGTTCATGAGCAATGGGGGCTCGATGCTCAAAGGGAGTAACAGCGTAGGTAACGCCGTAGATTTCAATACTCCAGCGGGACAGGAGACCTTTTCCTTCTTCCACTCCCTTTATGCCTCTTCTGAGATGCAGTTCCATCACGGAACCACGCTTCGCCAGGATCTAGCCGCTGGGAAGATAGCGATGATAGATGGCACATCGGCTGGATACCAGAAGGTTCTGGATGCGGTTGGCGGTAAGTTTTCCGTGGGGGCATTTGTAGAGCCGGGTGGATCGACCGGCAGAATCTACAACATGGCTCAAGGGCTCGGCTTTGTGCTTCCAAAGGGGACTCCCAAGGCCAAGCAAGAGGCAGCTTGGACTTTCGTGCAGTGGTGGTTCGAACCATCGCAGCAGGCTTACTGGGCGGAGAATACCGGCTTTGCTCCGGAGACCAAGGCCGGGATTGCAGCGATACCTGCATCCTTTCTCACTTCTCATCCGGGACTCGCCGCTTCCCTGAGCGCAGCGGAGTCCCCTTACACCTTTGCACGACCGGTAAGCGATAGCTATAGGGAAGTTCAGGCCGCTTTGGATGCCGAGTTCTTCAATGCAGTGACCGGGACGGAATCGGTGAGTGCTGCTCTTGCCAAGTTGCAGAGTGAAGGTAACTCCTATATGTCAGGTGCTAGCAAGATCTAAAGATGAAGTCACCAAAAACTCTATCTAAAAGCGGACCAGACGGTCAAAGAACAAGAGCAATGAAAGTAGCTATGAATAGGGCCACGACAAAGGCTGAGCCGAGACTGGAGCCGGAACTGGGTTCAGACTTCGCGGTAGACCGCCATCGAAGTGGTGTAGTAGCTGACAACGGGGACATTCGCCGGGCGAAAGTAGACCTTCACGATACGGCCAGTGCCGATGAACCGATTGCCGATGAACCGATTGCCGATGAACCGATTGCCGATGAACCGATTGCCGATGAACCGATTGCCAGCG
>JABEUO010000097.1 GCA_013044415.1 Acidimicrobiaceae bacterium | reverse complement strand
TTCTATCGCCTCCGGTATCGGAATTTCCGTCGTGGATCAGGAGGTTTGTACCTTGGATGCGGCATTTTGTGAGTCCCCCACGCAGCTGCTAGTCGCCACCGACAATGAGTCGATCATCTTGGAGATGTGCGAGGAGTCCTCGGTTGGTGCCAGAGTTATCGGGGTGGTAGGTGGGGAGGCCGTCGACTTTGATGGACTTTTCCATATCGATCTTTCCCAGTTAAAGTCGTGGATGACGGGTCAAAAGTAGCCAAAATAACTAACTTTGCCAGTTGTAAAATAGAAGGCACAGCCGTTCCTTAGACCCCGAATTTATTCCTTCTCCTTTCTAGCATCAATTCGATGACTTCCTCTGGGACTACCAGGTCGCCCCTCCCGACCCCTGGGAGTAGACCGGGCTTGAATTTGCCGTGATAATCGGAGCCGCCGGTAGGGGTCATCGATAAATCACTAGCGAGCGAGGCGAGCCAATTTTGTCTTTTTTGGTCATATTCCGAGTAGTAGGACTCGATGGAATCAAAGCCAAGTGCACCCAATTCTACGATCATATCTTTGACCTGTTCCTTGCTAATTATGTTACGAAACGGGTGTGCAATCGAGGTTATAGCGCTAGAAGCATTGGCTAAAGAGATAAATCTCTCCGGGGTTAGTTTCTCTTTGGATATGTAGAATGCACCACCGTCGCCGAGGTATCTATCAAATGCGTCTTGAATTGAAGTCGCAATTTCTAAATCGACTAGTACGGCAGCAAAGTGGGGTCTCGCAATGAGATTAGATCCAGCCTTTAGCCGAACCATATCCTTTGTAATAGGGATACCGTGGCTCTGGATAAGTTCGATTAGGCGATCATTTCTCGTAGCCCTTAGCCTTTTCAATTCACCAAGTTCAAGGGCCAGTTGAGAATCATTTTCTACGAAGTATGCCAGTGCATGAATAGAGGTTCGGTTCCAGTCCAAAGAGACTTCAATAGCCGGGATTAACCTTACTCCTAACCCTTGGGCCGCTATCTTCGCTTCATCGATCCCGTCCAAGGTGTCATGATCCGAAACTGCTACGGTCGTACAACCCTGGTTATGGGCAATTCTGATCAGTTCTGTCGGGCTGTCCGATCCGTCGGAACGATTTGAATGTAGGTGAAGGTCGATCATGGGTTTTCCGCCTCGGATTTGGTGGTGACCGAAGATGCTCGTGCATAGTGGTCCTTTAAGTCAGACTAGATTGGATATCCGGTGCAAAGGTGCTTTTTACTTTGTTGCCGACGAGTTCAGCACTTTAGTGTGACCGGGTGTCAGATTCTCGGTCGAATCATTCGGGACGGGGGTACGTCTCGGGAGGCATGATGCAAGACGACATCTCCCAAGAAGCGGTTGGGAGACCAGAAGAGGCCTGTGGAGTCTTCGGCGTCAGGGTGGAGGGTTTAGCTGCGGCTTACCTGACCTTTGACGCACTCTTCGCTCTTCAGCATCGGGGCCAGGAGGCGGCCGGTATGGCCGTCTCAGATGGCGTTTCGGTGACGGTAGTAAAGAACCTAGGTTTGGTTTCTAACGTGTTCGACGATCGAACCCTGAGGAGCCTTCCCGGAACGATGGCTATCGGACATACAAGGTATTCAACGACTGGTGCGTCCAATTGGCGCAATGCCCAGCCGGCTTTTAGATCGGTTGGTGACGCAGGCTTCGCCCTTGGTCATAACGGCAACTTGACCAACACCACCGATTTAGCTAGTGACTTAGGCATGCTTCCTGGGATGGTCGCGTCGGATTCGGATCTAATCGCCGAAATGGTCTCCTTGAAGTATCCGAAGGTATTTCAATCTGGAGTTGATTCCTTCACCCCCGAACCAACCGAGCATGGTCCTCTGGTCGACGCACTGATTGACGTACTGCCGAAGCTAAAGGGTGCGTTCTCATTGGTGCTGATGGACACCCATCAGCTGGTCGGCGTCAGGGACCCAAATGGATTTAGACCACTCTGCCTAGGGAGCCTCGACGGAGGTTACGTGATCGCCTCGGAGAGTCCAGCACTCGACGTGATAGGCGCCGAGTTCATCAGGGAGATTGAACCCGGTGAAATGGTAGTCGTCGACGACGACGGTGTCTATTCACACTGGCCGTTTCCGCCTGAGTCGATCGATCCTAAGTTGTGCATTTTCGAATTTGTATACTTTGCCCGACCCGATGCAAAACTGCTCGGCAAGGAGGTGCACGGCACAAGGCGAACGATGGGTCAGCTGCTCGCCTTTGCGGCACCGGTCGAAGCGGACATGGTGATGGGTGTGCCAGAGTCCGGCGTCCCGGCCGCTGAAGGCTACGCCAAGGCGAGCGGAATACCCTACGGTCAAGGCCTGGTGAAGAACCGCTACATCGGCAGAACTTTCATCGCTCCCGATCAGGCCCAAAGGGTAAACGCCGTCAGGCGAAAGCTGAACCCTCTCGCAGAGAATATCGCCGGCAAAAGACTAGTCGTTGTCGACGACTCAATTGTGCGGGGTACTACAACTCGAAACATGGTGAGGATGCTTAGAGACGCCGGGGCCAGAGAGGTCCACCTCAGAATATCCTCTCCGCCGTATCAGTGGCCGTGCTACTACGGGATCGACACACCTTCCCGCCCTGAACTCTTAGCCGCTAACAGGACTGTTGAAGAGATTCGTGAGTATCTCGAGGCGGATTCGTTGGCCTATCTTTCGATCGAAGACCTCAGGGCTGCAGTAGGGGCTAGTACGGGCTTCTGCGACGCTTGTCTAACTGGCAACTATCCGGTTCCAGTTGCCGTGAATTTTGACGTGGAGGTCTTGGCTTAGTGCCACAGGATGAAACGACGCCCAAGGCTTCGTCGATAAGTTACGAATCGGCTGGTGTTTCGATCGAGAAGGGTGACGAGGCAGTGGAGTTGCTCTCGCCGCTCGCCAAGTCGACCTACAACAAAAACGTGCTAGCCGGAGTGGGCGGTTTCGCAGCCCTCTACGAACTGACGAGGGACGAATATCGAAACCCAGTACTCGTCTCCGCTACCGACGGGATCGGGACCAAGCTAGAGTTAGCGAAGATCCAATCAAGTTTTGACACCGTCGGTTACGACTTGGTCGCTATGGTTTTGGACGACCTAGCATGCACAGGTGCAAAGCCACTTTTTATGCTCGACTATGTATCGGTCGGCAAGCTGAATCCGAAAGTAGTCGAAGAGTTAGTCGGAGGAATCGCCAAGGCCGCTAAAGAGTGTGGCTGTGTGCTAATCGGTGGCGAGACCGCAGAACACCCCGGCGTGTCTAAAGAGGATGATATAGACGTAGCGGGATTTGCGGTCGGGGTAGTCGAAAAAGACCTGATGTGGGGGTCGCACAGGGTTAAAGTCGGAGACGCCCTTATCGGTCTGGAATCCCCAAATGCAAGATCGAATGGTTTCTCTCTAATTAGGACGGTCTTCGCCGAGCCGCTCGAGAAGATACAACGTGGCGAGAATATGGAACCGATCCACTGGGATCCACGGGGTCGCAACCTCCTCCAAATCTTGTTGGAGCCCTCCGTTTTATACACCCCCGTTCTAAGAGACAGCGTCGTTAGAACGGGCATTCACGCAGCAGCTCATATCACCGGAGGTGGACTCCTCGGAAATCTTAAGAGGGTCATCCCGCCGGGACTTTCTGCGGAAGTGATCCGACACAGCTGGTCGATACCCGAGATCTTCGTCGAAATACAAAGGTCAGCGTCGATCGACTGGCGGGAGATGGATCGTGTTTTTAACTTAGGCGTGGGCATGGTTCTAGTAGTTGCTTCTGGCAGCGAGTCGAATACGATCCAAAGGCTCGAAGAGCTAGGAGTCCGAGGCTATCTAATTGGTGAGGTAGTCGGGACTGGTTCAAAAGAGCATGGAGCAAGGTGGAGATGACGTCCCTCGACGAGGTGGTGGCCCTCTCGGATGACGAATTGAACACTCGGCTTAAGAATCTCATCGAAGAGGTCTCTATTCTCCGTGGAGACTTCGTCTTGAAGTCGGGTCTTCCTTCAAAGTGGTTTATCGACGGCAAGAAGATCGTTTGCCACCCGGTGGGGGTGCTATACAGCGCTGTGGCACTGATACGGCTGATCGAAAGGACCGTAGTCGACCTCTCCGGCAACTGGCCCAATGCTATCGGCGGTTTGACGATGGGTGCAGATCCTGTCTCGTTTACTACGGCGTCGATTTCTTGTGCCCTTGGCAAGCCGATTAGGTCATTCTCGGTTAGAAAAGAAGCCAAGGATCACGGAGGCGGAGGCAAGATAGCTGGTTGGCTCGAAGAAGGCGATTTGGTGGTGGTAACCGAGGATGTCGTGAGTAGGGGAACTTCGCTCGTTCAAGCAGTGGATTCAATAG
>JABEUO010000002.1 GCA_013044415.1 Acidimicrobiaceae bacterium | reverse complement strand
GGGTTACACCTATAGGAAAGTGGCTTTCGATTAAAGCCTTTGGCGATTGGTTCTACCCCGACTGGGTAGACAGAAACATTAAATTGATCTGGCTCGCAAGGCTGGCGATGAGCGCTGCGAGGTCATTGGCGGGAGTAATTGTCCCCATATATCTCGCCTTGCTCGGTTTCGATGCGACCAGGCTCGGCGAACTTTTCGTTTTGGTGGGAATAGTTTCGGCCTTGATGTCTTCGCTTGTTGGGTACCTTTCTGACAAGATAGGCAACAAGTTTGCACTGGTAGTTTTCCCACTACTTGCGGCAATGGCGGCGATCTATTACGCCTTTTTCTCGCACATCGTCGGCCTTTACATATTTGCCGCTCTCGGTTCTTTTGGGAGGGGTGCGGGTGCCGGTGGCGGAATGGTCGGGCCATACCAACCAGCTGAGAGTTCATTTTTGACCCAAGGTGTACCGGCCAAGTTCCGTAACGACGTCTTTGGACGAATTTCCCTGATGTCGACACTTGGGGCCCTGCTCGGGGCTTTATTAGCGGTATTTGCCCCGGGGGGACACCTGAAAGCTACCGACCTGAGCGCCGCCTTTAGATTCTCAATGCTGCTTATTGCCGGATTGTCTATCTGCGCTTCACTACTGGCACTTGGAATCAGGGAAAAATCTGAGTCAGCTAAGCTGCGCAGGGCCCGCTCCGACGGAGGATTCTGGCCGAAGAGGTCGATGAAACTTCTCTTCAGGTTCTGGGCCACAAACTCCCTAAATGGCATTGCGGTTGGAATGTTTGGGCCATTCATCACCTACTGGTTCTTCAAACGATTTGGGGCGGGTCCGGCAAAAATTGGTTTTCTTTACGCGATTGTGAACTTAGCTTCTCTAAGTTCAGCGATATCTGCTGCTCCACTTGCGCGACGCTTCGGTATCGTGAAAGCCAGCACCTTTTTGCGCTTTGCCCAGAGCGTTCTGCTTTTCCCGCTCGCCCTGGCGCCGAATTTTATCGTTGCTTCTGCGATCTATTTGATCAGGATGCTCGCGCAGAGGGCGGCATTGCCGCTGCGTCAGTCCTTCGCAGTGGCGATGGCGCACCCCGATGAACGGGCTAGGGTGGCGGCCCTTTCTAACCTCCCCAGTCAGGTATTTTCTGCTGCCTCACCTTCCCTGAGCGGCTGGATGTTTGATAATCTATCCCTTAGCATTCCCTTCGAAATCGGTGGTCTGCTGCAACTACTCAGTGGCTTGTTGTATTATCACTTTTTCAAAGCCACCAGACCCGAAGAGGAGCTCGACGAATCGGGCTAGCTTTATAGGCTTTCGGCCACGAGTCGACCTGGAATTTAGTCGACCTGGAATTTAGTGGACCTGCAAGATAAAGGTGAGGTGTGGGTTGTCACTCTTAGGACGGGTGCAACCGCCACTCTCCTCCTTGTCCGGCCTGAGATCAGCTGGGGTGGGTAACGAAGCGGATGATGGCTCTATATTGGCCACTGCGGTGAGTTTCAGGGCGCGACTTGGAATTCTCCATTGCTATGGGTCGTGTTAGCTGCGGTTTCGTGAAGTATAACTATGATTTGGGCCGGGGATTCTGGAGGCACGAGTTACGTATCGGATGGCTCAGATTTCCAGGAGCCCCTTAATGTCTCCATGGGTGAAAGACTCACCGAGGCGTGCGAGACAGAGTTTCGAGGTGGCGAAGGCCCTGGTTTGCTGTACGCCTTGAGAAGCCAACGACGTGCGGATTTGTCATGAAGTTCCCTTCATCAGTAGAGATCACCGAAGCGGATAGTGGGTGGATCTATCGTGAGTCGCTTCAGTCGCCCGTTTTATTAAAAGTCAGAATCCGCCGTCAAGGTCCTCGACACGGCCCCTCGATTGGTAAGGAAAAGTAGGGTGACCGTCGACACCGGCCGATTGCTAACCCGTTCTATAGCTTCTTTATAGGTAGTTGCCTGGGATGAGTAGTCGCTAACCCTCTTGTCAATAAGCCAGTCGGTAGCGAACTCGGCGGTCTTATAGTCCACTATGTGCAGGGAGCCCTCCTCTTCGAAGAGAAGATCCACGTACCCCTCGAGTATGCCCCCTCCGCTAATTTCACTGCAGAAATACATCTCTTTCCAGTGTGTTTTAAGTGCGGCCCGTTTGAGAACGCCGCTATCGCAAGCGGCGAGGACTAGACCCACGACTCGATCAAAATGGACCTCTGCATCGTGTTTGTGACATGCTTCAAGTACCGCAGTGCGAACCAAATCGATCAGCTGGTCGCTGAGCGGACCGTCTTTAGGCGAGTCCTTTAGCAAAGAGATATCGAAGATCGAAAGGGCGAAGTGGACAGCATTACCAATAATCACCGATTCACTTCCCGCTTCGAAGTCGTGACTTAGGGTCGGGGTCTCTAGAACTATCGCGCTATCGACCCAGTTGTCACCCGTTGCCGTTAGGACGAGTGACTCCGATGCTGCTGCAATTGCTTGCTCTGTTAGTCTGAAATCGGCTTCTGCATCGTAAAGTCTCGAAGATGTCGAGGCGGGCGCTCTGCCACTTCGGTGTTTAGGTGAAACTGGGTACTTCTCGGTTACCCAAGTAACCGGGATTGAGAATTCGTTGATCGTGTTTGTGATCAGTTCGGCGCCGCCTGGTGAAGTTGCAGCTTTGACGTACTTACGATATGTCGAAATGAACAATAGATCCCTTGCCCTTGTGCATCCTACGTACAAAAGTCGGCGAAACTCTGCGTCTTGTGATTCACGGTCCATCGCTATCCACTCGTCGAATCCCTCGACGGTCAACGCTGAATTGATCTTGAGGAGGGGTTTCTTGGCGTCTGAGAAACCTAATGTGTGGGACGTTGCTGAATTGCTCTGACCAATACCAACCAGAAACACTACGGGAAATTCGAGGCCCTTTGACGAATGGATTGTCATCAATTTTATCTGGTCTGTGTCAGGTGGTGGGAGAAGCTCCTCAATTGCCTTATCGGTTTCCTGGCGAGAGCGCGCCCAATTTAGGTACTCGCTTAGCGTCCCCCGTGGCGCCTTTTGCCCCCAAAGGCGAGCCTCTTCGAGGAGTAGTCTGTATCTTGAACGGCTCTGCTGAGGTTTTCTGTCAAATTCCGCGATCTCAAAGCAGAGTCTCTCGGAAACAATTGATTCGATCATTTCGTATACGTTCATGGACGCGAGGGCGAAGCGTTTTTGCTTCAAATAGCTAAGTGTTCCAGCTACAGAGCTATCCCCGTCACTCGGTGGAGGGGGATCGAGTTCAAAGTTGATTCTACGGTCGAGATCTTTTATGTAGTGGTATATTTCCTTGTCCGAGAGGCCGAAAAGTGGAGACCTTAGGGCTTTGAGGACGTATATCTCGTTCCCCGGGTCGTCAATTGCGCTAAGGGTGTCCAGTACATCATTGATCTCGGGTGACCGATAGACCGAGATTATCGAGCCGATGGCGTATTGATAGGGGGAGGAATCCAACTCCTGGATTATCGAGTCAAACCCCGACCTTCTCGGAGAGAGTATCGCTATGTCGGATTCGTTGATCGCTCTAAGCTCGTTGGTAAAACGGTCTCTAATCATGGTGCCACTTTTTATCAACTCGTCTATCTGGGCGACGACGGCTACGGCCTCCTGGTCTCTGATCGGGCCTATGAGAGTACTCTGGATCGCTTCGATCGGTCCGAGCATGAGTACCGAAGGCTGCTCTAGCTGGTCATCGACGTAAGGCGTTAGAGCCTTGAACGAGTAACCCTGAGCTGATCCATCCAGGAGTCTTTCGAAAATCGAGTTGATAAAGTTAACGATCCCGATCCGACTTCTGAAATTAGTTGTTAGCTCGACTAGGCCACCACCAAGTGGCTCTATCTGGGACCTAACGGAGTTGAATTGGCGGAGGTCCGCCCCTCTAAAGCGGTAAATTGACTGTTTGGGGTCACCTACGAAGAAGAGGGATCCCCCCTTTATTGACCCTTGAGCTGCTTCCGAAACGGGGGTACTCATTCCAGCCAAAGCGAAGATAAGTTCGACTTGGAGCGGGTCTGTATCTTGAAATTCGTCGATTAGATAGTGGGTGTATTGCTGACCAAGCTGCTCTAGCACGGCTCTTGAATTGGGTCCCAGAATAAGGTCGCGTGCCATTCCTAGAAGGTCTTCGTAGCTAAGACGTCCCTCTGTACGTCTGTCTTGTACCCCTTCGAATGTAAATTCAACTAAGGCGTCACTGAGGACCGACAACCAGTGCTGGATGTAGCGGGTCTTGATGTCGATAATCTCGCCGTAGATCTCCTCGGTGGCTCCGGTCAACTCTGCTATCCGCGCCTCGGCTGCGTTTGGAGGTACCTTGGTCCTCGGTCTTCTCCCGCTAAGGTTGGGCGCATCTTTTAGCACTTCTAAGAGTAAAAACAGATCGCTTGATGACAATGGATCCGACAGCAGTTGGGCAAATTTATAGAGCTTCAGACATCTCTTTGCGGCCGTCTTATCCGGGTCAAGCAGCCCCATTAACTCATTGGTAAGTGATAAGAGTTGACTATTTTTCGCCACTAGTTCGGGGATTAACCTGGGAGTAGGTTTAGGGCTGGAGGTTGTTGTCCTTGAGAGCAGTGGCCAAGCCGCATCTAGTGCTCTGGCGGCTTTTTTAATAACTGAGAGGCTTGCACCCTGGGAATGTGCGACCACCATAGCCCATGGTAGGGGGTCAAGCCCGTGTGGATCTGGTTGGGTCTGCAACAATGTTGACAGGAAGGCTTCGAAGCGGGTTTCGAACTCAATTTCCTTCTCTATTTCGTCTAATACTTCGATTTCAGGAGTAAGTCCAGCCTCAAAGGTAAAGCCGCTCAGTACCCTCCTTGCGAAGGAGTGGATCGTTCCAATAGGGGCCCCTTCAATCTCCGAGAGCGCTCGTTTGATTCTCATCAAAGAGATTTCTTCCTCTTCGCATGCTTCGAGGTCGGCTAGCTCGAAGGTTATCCTCTCCAAAAGCTCTTTGGCCGATTTCTCAGTAAAGGTAATTGCGACGATCTTGGAGATACTTACGCCCTCGATCAGGATGAGATTCTTTACCCTTTCCACGAGGGAAGTGGTCTTGCCGCTGCCAGCTCCAGCCTCGACAAACAAGGTCCTTTCAAGCTGCTCCGCTATTTGGACCCTTGCGCCGTGGTCCTTGACCTGCAATACATTTGGGCCAACTGAGTTTGATCCTTCAGCAGGACCCGCCATTACTCGCCTCCGCTATCTGAGAAGTCATCCTGAAAGCGCAATTCATCTGGGTAGACCAAAGCTGCGAAGCTCGAAACCGCTCCATCGGTTAATTTTGCCCTCAACATCTGGTTATGCCAGCGTGGCCTCAGGTTAGAGGGGTCACAGTATTTGCAGCCAATTGGATTATTCTTCGGATTGAGCATTCCTTGAGGAAACGATCCACCCCAGATTGCTCTGACTATTGAATTTACGACCACGGCGACTCTTTCCTTGACCTCGTCGGTGAGTAGCAGGCTGATCCTCCTTGCCTCTTCGGAAGTTGCGGTAAAGAGGTACTCGCCGAGCAATTGTGGAGTCGACCCAGCGTCCCATTCCATACCCTCAAGGCTTGCGGCATAGATTGCCAGCTGAAGGTTTCTGCCGTCTTGAGTTGGATTATCGGGGGAAATCTTGTAGTGGCTAGATTTTCCGGACTTGTAGTCGACGACAACCGCTTGGTTCAGGTCGTGCCTCAGGTCTATCCGGTCGATTCTGCCGAGAAACTCGATCGCTTCTTCCCCGGGTACCGACAGGTTGGCTCGGAGCCGTTCATTTGGTCCGAAGTAGACCTCGGAACCGATGGCTTCGGCGTTGCTCCGCTCCCTGAAGTCACTATCCCTTTGGACTATTTGCTTGATCTCGCTGATCAGCCGGCTTCGTTCGAACTCATGAAAAATGGGCTTGGTGAACCGATTGAGCTTGGCGAGCTCGCTAATTTTTTCCTCTGCGCTCGAGATGGCAACCATCAATTCCGCTTCGCTCCAAGGCTCGCCAGGTTTTCTAGCCGTTCCGGTGGATGCTTTTAGAGACCATTTCACCATTGAGTCAAGGGCATGGTGGATTATGTTCCCTCGATCTCGAGGCGAAACATTTGCTTCGGTGGAAGGCATTTCAGTTGGATTTATTGAAAGTACCTCCCTTGCGAAGTAGGCAAATGGGCACGCAACCCAACGTTCTAGGGAGGTAGGGGAGAAGGCTTGCAATTCAATTTGTGAAACAATTGGCTCCCCAATTATCCCGTCGAATTCGCTGAAGTGCCAAGCAGACCGCGCCCTTTTAATTCTGTAACCACTTCCAAGGGGATCTTTGGATTCATCTAAAAGGCGTGACGCTGTTTCGAAGTCGGAATCGTTGATCTTCCTTGCTCGAAGCATGTTGATCTCGCGTTGGTCGATCGGAGAGGGTGCTTTATAGAGGTCAGTGAAGTCCCCTTCAAGGTGAGTAAGCCTAGGGTCCTTTAGAAAGAGGAACTCCGAGGTTGATATACGCCTTCCAACTGACATTGAAATTAAGTCACATAGCCATCTGGAAGGAGACTTGGTCTTCGTGCCACTGAGGTCACTTCTGCTACTCATCAGGACGACCTCTTCTGCTGCGAAAGCGATGTTCGAAAGCGTAGCCTTCGCCCCAAAGTAGCGGCTCCCTCCCTGGTCTGCCTCAATGCCGTATTTTGCCTCTAAATAAGGAGTTACCAGAGGGTTGTGGGCCCTAAGTGCAGATACCCGGTCCTCGGTCATTCCGAGTACTATCACCAGTTTTCGAGGGCTAAAGGGAGTTGACCATACCGGGTGGATCGGTAGACCGAGGTCTATCTTTCCGGCCGTCAACCGTGACGCTTCGATAGCGCTTCTGACAGAGTCTCTGAATTCTTCAAAGTTGACAGCCGAGACCACGAGGTCAAGTTTCTTCAAGTTTCTTATGACCTCGGCAACCGCTTCCCGTCTCGCCTGCAACATTTCTCGATTGGAGACGTCATCATCGATCTCGAGGCGCCAAAGCTGAAATAGATCCCCCCAGGCTATCCAGTCGCTAAAGCTCAGCGTAGTGTCCTTTGTGGACTCTTTCAGTTTGGCCATGAATTTGATCTCTTCGCTGAGCCTATGGCAGGCCTGGTGAATTTGGATTGGAGTGAAGTTGCGACTGAACTGGTAGGTATTCAGGGCTCCAAGAAGCTCACTAGCACAACCGTTCAGCCTCTCGAGCCAGTACGGCTCTGCCAGATCACCCAATACGTTGCGCGCCACTTCTTCCATGGCAGAGATCGGTATCGCATCTTTGTTATCGAGCTTGCCCTGAAGCTTCAGGAGATCGAAAAGGTTCCTCAGTGTCGGTGGCGATGCGGCGATTTCCAAGATTGTCTCAGCGCGCTTCGCCCAAGCTGTGTCGCCCAGGTGGCCAGCTGGGGATGCGAGGTATGGTATATGAGACCTGGCCAGCTGTGATATTAGGTAAGGAAGGTAGGGATCTTCGGAGGTATAGGTGATTTCCATCTCGGAGAAGTTGGCGCCCTTTTTTGCCGCTTCTATTACCAGCCTTAATGCGTGACGGACTTCGTCCGTTGGGTCGTGTGCGTCCACGAATGCCAAATTCAACACGGGAAATGAGCTCGCTTCGGTTTCGATGACCTTTGGGCTGGCCCGGCTTGCCCAGGCGGCAAACGGGTCGTCGATATCTTTGTCTCCGAAGACCCTTAGTATGGCTGAAACCTCACAGTGGCGGGCTAATCCCGCTACTATCTCTGCGCCAGTGGGATTAATGCGGGTGGGTAAAAAGACGATCACCGGATCTAGTACCAGGCTTTTTGGGTACTCCCGAAGGGTTTTGGCCGCAATTTCCCGTATCTCAAATGGTGAATAGAATTCAGGTGAAAGTCGGTCACTTATTTCGTCGCAAACCCTCAACAGCGTAGAAGTCCTGCCAGCCAACCCTCGAAGCGTCGCTTTGTCACGTTCTTTTAGTGGTTGGTAACTCCGAAATATCGATTCAAAAGAGTCGATGGTGACCCTTTTTTGGTTCGTGCCGGGGAATTCCTCGCTATGGTTTTCTAGGACTTTTTTGGCGGCTAATCTGACCACCCCGCCGCTGGATTTTCGGCGCTTGGCTAAACTCCCATCCCGCCTTACTATCGATTCGGCTAGCTGATCGAAGGTGATGAAGTCGACTGCACCAAGACCATTCCCGGTTCCCGGCACGGCGAAGAGCGGTGCTAGATTCCTTCTAGTCAGCACGCCGGTTTCGTGTGAATCCACGATTACGGAGACCTTTTTTAAGTTCTCCTCACCTTTTAGCCTCTTTATCTCGTCGGCAAGTACTCTTATCGGATCCAAATCTGGTGCTACCCAACTGATTCGACATAGGGGGTATGGCGATTGGTCATTTGTGGGTGTTGTAACTGTATCGGGTTCCGCTGGTCCAATCTCCGACTGGTCCGACTTGTTTGAATCTGTATAGGGCATCTCCCAACAAGTTACCCATTGGCTGGGACATTCGCTTTCTAGGGGTCAAATTGTGGCAAATTGCGGCAAATTGCGGCTAATTGCGACAGATTAGGTCAGTTTGTGTCGAAGTGAAGATTCGATGACTATTGAGTGGCGAGTGTCAGGTACCCTTTTCGCTTGACCGAAGGTATGGCAAATGCGATAGTCGGGATCAAGACCAAGATGATCATCCACCTCAGACCGAAGAAGTCGGCAAAATAACCCAAAATAAAAGGTGAGATTATGTTTGCGCTCCCAGCGGCGGCGGATAGCAAGGAGTTCGCCCGATCCAACTCTTCCTCATTTATCGAGTTTCTAGCGAGGTTGAGAGAAATTGGATAAACCAGACCATGTGGAATACCAAGCAGCGCAAAGGACAAAAAGAGTTCCATTGGTGAACTGCCGAGTGCGAAGATAACAATCGCAATAATCGAGAGCGAGGAGGAGAATATGACCAGAGCTCGCAGCTTTAGCTTGTG
>JABEUO010000096.1 GCA_013044415.1 Acidimicrobiaceae bacterium | reverse complement strand
GCCTTTCGACCGTGCCCCCCGTAGGCTAAGCAGATGCTCTGGATCACCTCGTTGGAACCGTTAGCTGCAAAAATCATCTCCGGTTCGACCTGACACTCTTCGGCAAGCACCTCTTTCACCTTGCGGTATGTCCGATCCGGATACCGATTAAGGGCGAGGGTTTGCGTGACCTCGGCCAGTCGACGATAAAACCCACTTGGAAGTTGAAATGGAGATTCGTTGGTATTTAGCCTGACCTCGACGTTGAGTTGGGGCGAGTGATATCCTTTTCTAAGGCCCAATCCCTCGCGTGGTCTGATCATAAGCCACCTTCCTCTGCTTCTTTACCCCTCCTGATCGCCACGGACTGTTCGTGAGCATAGAGTCCCTCGACCCTTGCCAGGCGTTCTACTGCCCAGCCAAGCTGATCTAATCCCCTCTCAGAGACCTCTACGAAGTGTATGTATTTCATAAAATCCCCGACCTTCAGGGCCGAAGCAAACCTCGCCGAGCCGAATGTAGGCAGGACATGAGAAGGGCCAGCGACATAGTCACCAAAGCTGGCGGGTGATAACGGGCCGTAAAAAACCGCCCCTGCATTTCGTACTAGATCGAGATCATCCTGGGCCTGCCGGTAGAGGAGCTCTAGATGTTCAGGCGCTATCTCGTTGGCAACTTCAAGGGCTTGTGCCCTATCCCGCACCAGGGCGACGTAACCTCCGTCCTTCAGGGTTCTGTTGGTTTCTTTCGCTCTCGGGGAGTTTTGGAGTATTGCCTCTACCTCCTTGGAGACCTCCAAAGCGTATTTTTGATCCCAAGTCACAAGCCAAGCTAGCCCATCTGGACCGTGCTCAGCCTGGACGATCACGTCCATGGCCGCCCACTTAGCGGGAACCGATGAGTCAGCGACCACCACCACTTCTGAGGGCCCAGCAAACGAGGAAGGAATAGCTACCTCTCCAGCGACTTCTCGCTTCGCTACGGAAACATAAACGTTCCCCGGGCCCACTATGGTGTCAACCTTGGGTATAGTCTCGGTCCCGTAGGCTAGGGCGGCAATCGCCTGAGCCCCCCCAACCTTGAAGACCCGGTCAACACTAGCGATCTTCGCCGCCGCCAATGTTGCTAGATCGACTCCGCCGGACTTCGTAGGTGGCACTACCAGGAACACCTCTTTGACCCCGGCCACCTTTGCTGGAACTGCCGTCATCAGGACCGAAGATGGATACCTTGCGAGCCCGCCGGGAACATAGCATCCAGCTCTAGCCATTGGAATAGCTTTATGGATGACCTTAATACCGCGGTTGTCAAAGTGTTTTGGCTCCTCCAACTCTAACTTATGGTACTCCTCGATCCCAAAGGCAGCCGCTTCTAGCGCATCTCTAAGCTGTGGATCGATCTCCGAGTAGGCCTCTTCAATCTCGTCCCGAGTTACCTCTATATTCAAAAGACTCACCGAGTCGAACTTCTTGGTTAGATCCAAGAGCGCTTGGTCACCGTGCTCTCTAACCTGCTGAATAATATCCCTAACAGCTGAAACCGGAAGATCACCGATAATTTTTGGTCTAGGAATGATACCCGAATAATCCGGCCCAGCCCCGCTCAGATCGATGACTCTTAGCAATTTTTCACTCCAAATATCACTTGCTGGCCAATAACGACATCGACTCGCCCGACTTTCAGAACTATGCTCCCTAGACACCGCTCATTGGCTGCACGCAGTTAGACATCACGGATTAGGTAGATTGAACATAGATGGCACAAGAAATAAGAGCCGAACTCTCTAGTCTAGAGTTCAGCCTAGGTGAGATAGCCAAAAGGATCGCCGCACTAGCCGATCAGAAATACACCGAAAAACAGGAAGCGATCGCTTCGGAGCTCTACCAAGCCGAAAGGTCGATCCTGTCTGCGGTGAGGCGACTGGAAAAGGCCCAGAATCGACAGTAAAAACGACGTCTGATCTGCGGGACCACGGGCTCTAATTTGATTGGAACTTACCGGTTCGCCTGGGAAGGCAGCAGCTTCGTTTAGCCTACCTCTCTCCGGCCAAGCCTGCGATCCTTAGCGTTTCTGATCAACCCTCACGGCGTTGTAGGAAGTTATATCCCATCTGTTCGGTATTCTTCCGCCATTTGCCCGGCGAGATCGTTTCGCGAGGGAGATTGGTATCTCGGTCTTCCTTCTGCAGCGTCTTTGGGCCGCGTAAAACCAGACTGATAAGGTCGTAGCGGGCAATTTTAGACTCGAACGGTGATTGCCGTCGAAATACACGCTTGATCTCGGCACCTTTAATCTATGTTCCCTGCGGTCCCTGGCGGCAACAAAGTAGAACATTTGTGATCTTTGAAAACCCGCCCCATCGCCACAGGTTACGCAAACTCTTGTATTTGATCAAAGAGTGCTAAAGCTTGGACAAATATCTCCCAGCGGACAGGCTTCACATTTTGGTTTCCTGGCCGAACATACCCGCCTACCGTGCAGTATCAATCGCAGGCCGAAAGCGGCGGCATCCAGAGGAGCCAGCCACCCCAGCAGGTCCATCTCTATCCTCTCCGGGTCAGTGAATTCGGTAAGTCCGAGTCGCCCACTTAGCCTAATTACATGCGTATCGACGGCGATTCCAGGCTTGGAAAACCCAACCGTCACGATCACGTTTGCGGTTTTACGACCCACTCCACTTAGCTCGACCAGCCGATCGATGGTGTCTGGGACCTCTCCGTCGTACCGCTCTACGAGCTCACGAGAGAAAGAGACAATATTCTGCGCCTTATTCCTGTAAAAACCGGTTGGCCTGATCAATGTTTCGACCCTACCTAAATCTGCCCCGGCCAATGACTTTGCGTCAGGGAAAAGGCCAAATAGTGCCTCGGTCACCGAATTGACGATCCTGTCGGTGCATTGCGCCGAAAGAATCGTGGCTACAGCGAGCTGAAATGGTCCTTCGAAGCTGAGTTCACAAAGCGAAGCCGCATCGCCCGGATAGAGCGTGGCTAACCTTTGAACCAGCTCTTCCTTGATCTCTCTCATCAGGAAATATTAGTTGGCACAGCCGAGTCGTAGACCTGGTCTCGAGGCTGGTCAAATTAACCCCGTACCTTAGGCTACAAAGCGATATCTCACTGAGCAACACTTTCATGCCTCAGATTTGCCCCTCAGCAACTTGCCACTGGAGTGCGCGATTTAACGGCTCTCTAAAACCGAGATTTCGGTACAATTCGACGCCTTCTGGGGTAGCAACTAGGTCCGCCCTTCCAACCCCCTTTGACTTCAAAACCTCCATCATCAACAACATCGATATCTTTGCCAGGCCCGCCCGACGAAACCTTGGAACGGTAAATATCGAAGTCAGTCGGGCTTCCCTTGCGAAGGCTATACCAGGGGCAGGAATGCGGGGATAAATAATCGCCGCAGTTGTACTAAGTAGACCTTCTCCTTTTGACTCAGGATCTTCAGTCACAATCACAACTACGCTGCCATCGGTGATCGTTCGGTCGAAAAAGGCGACGCACTCCTCTTCCCATATCCCCGATCGGGATCGACCAAGGGCCATTTCTTCAAACATCAGCCTTCTTAGTCGAACTATCTCTAGCGAATCGTCCTTCGTAGCCGCCCGAACAATCGGATTCACAGTGCTCCCCAGCAAACAATTTGTAACCAATCCGATACGGATCCACCTGGAGTTTACCAGCTAGCACCTATGCCCCTTGGGGCTAGGGCCTGCAAACTATTTTGTATACATACTAATTTGTTGGTCATGGATGGAATCGAGATCAAAAGGCGCGTAGGTGAGCGCGACATATCATCGATCCTTCGCCTTGCCAAGGAGATTGAATTAACGGACCTTCACAAGGCCCTAGAAGACCACACCTGGCTCGATCTTGTCCAAGGAGGACGAAAAGGTGTGCTTGGACTCACCGCCCACATGCACGGAATGTCGCGATTGGTCGGCTACCTTCAGATATCGAAAGGTGCCCAATCCTGGGCGCTCGAGTTGCTCATTCACCCTCAGTTTCGAAATGATAAATTCGACGTGGGCCAGAGGTTACTTACCGCTGGGATAAGGGAAATCTCAAAACAGGGAGGAGGGCATATCCACCTATGGATTGCCAAACCTACGGCATACTTTGACTCCCTGGCCGAATCCGCTGGCCTAGCCCGAGGGAGAGACTTATTGCAGATGAGACTCCCTCTGCCAACCGAATTTAAACCAGATGCAGGTTTTGTCACAAGAAGCTTCATCGTCGGTAAGGACGAAGATGAATGGCTAGCCGTGAACAACCGGGCCTTTGCCTGGCATCCCGAGCAGGGAGATTGGCATCTCGACACGATTTTAGAACGCGAAGCCGAGGCTTGGTTTGACCCTTCAGGGTTCTATCTTCACCACATAGATGGAAAGCTCGCGGCTTTTTGCTGGACAAAAATTCACTCAGACCACGAGCCGCCACTAGGTGAAATTTATGTCATAGCTACCGATCCTGCATTCGCTGGAAGAGGTATCGGTCGCCAGATGTGTATATATGCCCTCTGTCAGCTTTCAAAGGCGGGCCTAACTCAGGCCATGCTCTATGTTGATTCAGGAAACCTTCCCGCCTTGAAGCTCTACGAGGACTTGGGTTTCAAGATAGATCACTTAGATCGGGCATACACCGCCGATGTTCCGTCGAGTGAGCCTAGCTGCAACCCATAGTTAGCAACCCGGCGACTCCGACGAGGCTACCCATTTTTTTGCGATTTCCGAAGGGTAAATTTTGCAATGAAACTGAGGAGCAAACTCGATGGTGTACCAGATTGCGTAACCCAAGACAAAAAGCTCCAGTTGATCTCGCTTCGCCGACGAGAAGAGCTCGTCGGCGAAGACAATTACGACACTTCGGGTGTTCCTGTACGTCCTCTTTTTAGTTCGTACACCGCTTCTAGCTGCGCCAAAGTCCGGACTGCTTCGAGCAACCTAATGCCGTCCTCAATAGAAGGAACTTGCTGAATAATCGGACCATAGAATGACGACCCGCCCGAGGCAAATCTCAATATCGGGGATCCGACGTCTGGGCCAGCGAGTGAGAATGCGGCGTCGTGGTGCCGCTCGACCTCTTCATCCAGGCTCGAATCGTCGGCGAACTTAGCGAAAGCCTCAAGATCTGGCTCTTTCAATATACCCCTGAGGGCTAACTCGAGATCTTCCGACTTCTTTACGAACCAAGCCTCTCCTAGCCTGGTGTAAAAGCTCGCTATCTTGTCGGCCTCACCCGCCTGGTCCAGCGCAGCAATCACCCTGAGCGCCTTGGTCGAAGCGGCTAACTTTACGCGATTCTCAGCTGGTAGTTCCTTCCCCCTATTTAGCCTTGTAAGGCTGAATGGCTTCCAGCTAACCTTAACTATCCCCTGTTCTGCTAGGTTATTCAGCCATCGAGAAGTGACCCAGGTCCAGATGCATGCTGGATCAAAATAGAACGTAACCGCTTCTACGGACCCGTTTGTATCGCTTTGAGAAATTGTTGAACCTGCCACTTATAGTTGCCTCCGTATTCATGTGCAGCGCTTCAGCTCATCGTCGATAATCTAGCAAAGACTTGAACTGCAAACATATACCCTATAGAGTATTGGTTTATCAGCGTATACGGACAGCCTGTCAGAATACTTATGCAGTGTGACCAACCAGCATTCCGACAAGATATGTCACTCCAGCTGCCAAGGAGGACAAAAGCACTTGCCTGGCAGCGCTCTTGAAAATCGAGCGACCCGTGAATACTGCCAATGCCCCTCCAACCAGTACCGAGGCGACAAATGAAACTCCTATTGAAATCCACACGGCGGTCGAGCCAGCCAAAAAGAACCAAGCAAACAGGGGTATGATTGCCCCGAGAGCAAAAGCCAGGAACGAAGAGACTGCGGCTTGGATCGGTGACCCTATTGAATCTGGGTGGACACCTAATTCCTCCATCGAGTGAATTGAGAGTGCAACCTTCGGATCAGACATGAGGATCTTCGAAATCTGATCGGCTAGATCCCTAGGGACGCCCCGACTCTCGTAGAGTCTGGACAACTCCCTGGTTTCAGATTCAGGACGTTTGGCTATCTCTTCGGCCTCGATGGTTATCTCGCGTTCGAAAAGCTCCCTCTGGGCTCTCATCGATACATATTCGCCGAGAGCCATCGAAAAAGAACCGGCTACAAGACCGGCTAGGCCAGCGAGCCGGACGAACCCACCACTCGGATGTGCCCCGGCGACTCCAAGTATCAGAGATACGTTGGTCACTAGGCCGTCAGAAACACCGAAGACCGCAGCCCTTGCGGCACCCCCAGTAATGTCCCTATGCTCACCGTGGCCCATCACCTCAGCGCCACCGGTATCGTTGCCAGCCGCTTTGGTATTGGGCTGATCCGTATTACGATTTAAAAAACCAGTTACCCCGAAACGAGCAGCGCTCATGGACAATACCCTACCCTCATATAAGTCTATCTTTGACATTGAATACGAACAGTGGTCAAAACTACTCGCAGACCAGCCCGATTATAGGATCAAACAGGTCTGGGAAGGACTCTACCGAGGCTTTACACTGCCAAGTGAACTGACCTCGTTACCAAAGTCCCTTCGGGAACGGCTTCCAGAAATATTACCCCAAGCGTTAAAGGTAATTTCGGAACTTAAATCTGACAACATGACAACCATCAAGTGGCTCTTGGAGTTGCAAGGTTCGAACCAGATAGAGACCGTCCTGATGCGCTACAAGCGTAGAGACACCGTGTGTGTCTCTACCCAGGCAGGATGTGCTATGGGATGTGGTTTTTGCGCAACAGGTCAAGCTGGCTTCTTTAGGCAACTGACGTCTGGTGAGATCGTAGAACAGGTCTTCATCGCTTCGAGGCGCCTTAGGGCATTGGGCGCGAATCAAAGGGTTTCCAATGTTGTCTTTATGGGCATGGGTGAACCGCTAGCAAATTTCGCCCCACTGATAAGGGCGATAGAGGTAATGAACCAGGAATTTGCGATCGGAGCAAGAAGCTTCACCGTGTCGACAGTAGGTATCGTCCCGGGAATTCGTCGTCTCGCAGCGGTTCCTATCCAAGTCAACCTAGCGGTGTCACTGCACGCTGCAAATGATGTTTTACGCTCAAGCCTGCTCCCGATCAATAAGACTTACCCAATTTCGGCTCTAATGGGGGCGATCTACGAATACAAAAATGCCACCAATCGCCGCGTGAGTTTTGAGTGGGCAATGATGGATGGCGTAAATGATTCGGACAAAGACGCCAAAGAGCTAGCGGAGTTGGCATTGGCAGCGGGTGCCCACATTAACCTCATCCCACTTAATTCGACGCCGGGTTGGCCGACCACCGGGAGCAGCCTAGCAAGGGTCAACGAGTTCGCATACCTTCTGGAGGGCCTGGGCTGCAATGTAACCGTCCGAAACACCCGGGGTGCCGAAATCGCCGCAGCCTGTGGTCAGCTCGCTAATAGGAACCATTCCGTCGGAAAGGCCAGGCGACTTTCGACCAATGTCACAGCATTTTCTGATTTAGCTCCGTCAGAATAGGCTTGTGTTCGAGGATTGGGTGGTTAACGGTGGGTTAAATAGCCCGACAATGACCGACATAGCACTAGTTCCCACCAGGTCAAGCGGTATGATCAAGCCCGGAACTTGCAAAAAGCATCTGAAGGAGTTCTTTTTTAGTGAATCGTAAATGGCTTAACAAGTCTCAGCCCCAGGCCCTGCAATATGGTGTCATGCTGCTCTATGTCACCGCCGCGTTCGATCTGTTGAATGGCATTTTGGGAGGCTTTGACCTCCTTCTGCTAATTCTCACGGTTCTATGCGTCGCCGGCGGGATGGGGATTGCGAGCGATCGGAAGTGGGGATATTACACCGGAGTAACTGCGGCGCTACTTCCCCTCGCCTATCTGGTCTACTACACCATACAATATGGGTTTTCCGTCCTCGCCGCAGTCGGAATATTCAATCTGTTTTTTGAAGTCGCACTTGCGGTAGCACTACTCGCACCCTCGAGTAGAGAATATCAAAAAATATGGTTCCAATAACCTTTGACGCGACCACTAGTTAGTCTATTGCTGGTAGAACTTTTACTATGGCACAACAAATTGACGGTATTGCCGGGCTAAAGGCAAAAATTGGTGAACATATTGGGTACTCCGATTGGCACCAAATTACTCAAGAACAGATCAATCTATTTGCGGATGCTACCGGCGACCACCAATGGATACATGTAGACCCAGAGAGGGCGGCTTCGGGTCCCTTTGGCACGACGATAGCACACGGATATTTGACTATGAGTCTCATACCTATGCTGTTGGAGCAGGTACTTTCCGTTAGCGGGGTATCAATGGCCATTAACTACGGAGCTAACAAGCTTCGGTTCCCCTCCCCCGTCCCATCTGGATCAAAGGTTCGTCTCGGCGCCACCTTGGCGGAGGTCGAAGAGATCCAGGGTGGAGCTCAAGCCCTAGTGGATATCACCATCGAAACCGAAGGATCGACCAAGCCTTCACTCGCTACTCAAATAGTATTTCGCTACTACAACTAGCCGTTGAATTAGCCGCCGCAAATCCAGGCAATCCGCTCATGCGGACTTTGGTACGCTAGCTAAGGAACGCTATGGACCTTGAACAAGAGGTAATAGACGGCGTTTGGGATTCTCTGAAGATAACCAATCGTGAGTCAGTCCTCAACCTGGATAGTCGAGTTCTAAAAGAGGTCGATCCCGATTCGACCCCGGGGGCCTTTTCAAAGGAACAGTGTCTTCTTGAGACCGAGTCCCTCCGCCTAGAACTCGGCATCCTCCAGGAGAAGCTTCATGCCCAGGCAAAGTCTTCAGTCCTGCTCATCCTTCAGGGACTTGATACTGCGGGCAAAGATGGCACGATACGGCGTGTATTTGATGGCACAAATCCGCAAGGTGTAACCGTATCTGGATTTAAAGCTCCAACAGAACTTGAGTTGTCCCACGATTTTCTGTGGCGGATACACTCCAAATGCCCGGTAAATGGGATGATTACTATCTTCAATAGGTCCCATTATGAAGACCTAATAGTTCCGCTAGCATACCAAACTCTCCCCCAGGAAGCACTCGAGCGTCGAGCACGGTCGATCGAGGAGTTCGAAGAGAATCTGCAAAACAACGGAACTCGGATCCTTAGGGTGTTTTTGCACATCTCCTATCGAGAACAGGCCGAAAGGCTCCTCTCTCGAATTGATGTCGAAAAAAAGCATTGGAAATTCTCCGCCGCCGACCTTCAAACTCGCAGCCACTGGCCTGAGTTTCAGCGGGCCTACAGCGCCATGATTTCACGCACTTCAGATCATCATCGACCATGGCACGTAGTACCGGCGGACCACAAGTGGTATCGAGACTGGGCGGTAATGTCGATGGTCGTTAGATTACTGAGGGAGATGGCGCCGGAGTATCCAGAAGTGACTCTACCGGATGTAGACGGACTAAGGCGAGAGCTACTTGGAGTAATAGATAAAGCCAAGAAACATAGCAACGGTAAGAACTCAAAGTCAACCTCGAACTAAATCGGCATGAAAGGCGGTTGAACCCCGATCGCCTAAACCTAGGCTTGACTTCGATGGTTCTTGCACTCGCGTCGGCTTCGATCCTTTTTAGGGACTTTCTTGAGGGATTATTTGTCGTGGCGATTGGCTCGATGCTTGTACATGCGGCCTTTAGATTGGTAACCGGTAGGACCAAGCCCTATCGATGCCCAAATTGCCATGGTGTGACCTCTAGGGGATATGCCAACTGCCGTCATTGCGGTTCCCCGATTTCACAGTAGCAGACCTAGATATACATCTCTCGGATGAAGGTCGAGTCCGGCCATAGGGCACCAATAGATCCGCGTCAGTGGTGCCATTCCTAATCAAATCCAATCCAAGCTCATATGTTGTGAGTTCTAGCTCCTATAATCAAATCTGTGACTCAAGGTCAAAATCGCAATTCTCCAGCCATCTCCTCTAACGATGACAATTCCTTAGGGGATAAAGGATTCCGCATTGAGGACCTTTCGAAGTTCAGCGGAACGACTGTGGACACGATTCGCTACTATCAGCACTTTGGTCTACTTCCGCCACCAATTCGAAATGGACGGGTAGCATTTTACGGGCCGGACCATCTCGACGTACTTCGTCGAATATCCGAATTAAAAGAGCGCGGCTGGAGTCTCGCAGCGATCAAATCCGAACACGGCCGCATTCGGCCGGATCGAGCCTCTAATGGAGTTGAGATACCTCCAAGCCCGGTACGCCTGCTAACACGAAGCGAACTCGCAGAAGAAACTGAACTTCCAGAGGCGATACTTCTTTCGCTGGTGGCCGATCGAATCCTAGAGCCGACGGTTATAGGGAGTGCGGAGTACTTTAGCGAGTTCGACCTCTTTTGCGCAAAGGCCGCTTTGGAGCTATTAAGAACTGGACTTCCATTGGCAGGACTCATGGAGATATCCAAGAGGTATAAGAGCAGCATCAACGGAGTACTTGAATTAGCGGTGGGTATCTTCGATGTGTACATACGCAGGAATCAGAACCTTTCAGACCAACAGGTACTTGACATGTTCGACGAACTTTTTGCGGCATCGTCTGCGTTAGTAGTTAATCACTTCAGGAGTGAGCTTCTCCGCCGCTCGCTAGAGGCCGTTTTGACAACTGGATCACCAGCTGAACTTGATCTGATTTCAAAGAGAGTAGGAATAACGTTGCAGAAGCTGAGTGACCTTGGATGAAACAAGATCCGCTACCCTCGATTGCTGAAAAGCAAACTTTCGTCCAAGGTATGTTCGACAGAATTTCTCCTAGGTATGACGTCGTAAATCGCTTGATGACTTTTGGACTCGACCAGGGATGGAGACGCGAGGTCGTGAGACGGTTAGGGTTGGCACCTAGTCAGAGGGTGCTGGATGTTGCCTGCGGAACGGGCGATTTTCTCAAACTCCTTAGATCCTCAGCCCTCGAGCCAACCGGAGTAGACCTATCCTTCGGGATGCTGAAGCATAACCACTCAGAGACTTCGCTTGTACAAGGGTCGGCGCTTAATCTACCTTTTAGGGATTCCTCGTTTTCCGGCATAACTTGCGGATTTGCCGTTAGGAATTTCACCGAGTTGAATGTTGTCTTCTCTGAATTCGCCCGAGTACTAACCAGCGGAGGAAGGGTGGGCATACTAGAGGTTGCCACTCCTGCTAATCCGATAATAAGGGCCGGACATTCGGTATATTTCAATCACCTAGTCCCATTGATCGGGGGATTGATTTCCGACCAAACAGCGTATCGATACCTACCGCAATCCGTTGAGTATCTCCCTCCATATGAGGAGCTTCAAACGATGATGGCCAATTCCGGCTTCTACGGATTCGAGCGGACCAGTGTAGGCCTCGGCGCAGCACAGATAATCATGGCGACAAGGAGCTAAATACTTTGAACTTTCCCGATACCCACACCGTAGCTTCTGAACCACAGATGGCCGCTCAGCTGGTAATGGCGGCGAGCCAGCTCGGACTGGACTGCACGGCTTTGGGCGGCCCATCTAGCTCTCAAGTTATGATCGGTGAATCGGACCGAATTAATTTCACAAACGGCCTGTCTGATGTCGACAGACTCAACGCTGCTTTTGAGCAACTGAAAGGTCTCTCAGAACAGTTTGGACGTGCAGTAAACGCTACGATAGCGTTTCCTTTCGACCCAAACAAGCCTGGTACGCTAATTATCCCAAAGTTGGTCTTTCACTCCTCTGCGGGTCGCACTACGGCTCTAATTCAGAATCTGGGCAACAAGGCCCCCACCGAGGGGATTGAAGCCTTGGCCGAAAAACTCCTTCGAGTCGCCTCTGAACTTGAACCCCATCCCGGTCCACTCATCAATAAGAGAATCGATAGGCCGGATCGTGAGCATTGGGCGAGGATGATAGAGGAAGCCCTCTCGCTCATCGCGAAGAAGAGGCTTCGCAAGATAGTGCTATCTCGTGCGGCGATTTTCGAGCCCACGCATGGGGCTTCTCCCCTAGAAGCCTTCGTCAGGTTCCATAAGTACTATCCGAACACTTCAAGCTACCTAGTCGGGAATTATGCCGGCGCGTCGCCGGAACTGGTACTTTCAATCAAAAAGGGACGAATTACCTCAAAACCCCTGGCCGGCACGCGTCGGAAAGGGATGACAGAGCAGCTTCGAGAGTCAGAAAAAGACACCAGGGAGCATGCAATAGTGGTCCAAGGCATCACGGATGCGCTAGCAAAGTTTTCGAGTGATATCGAACACGAAGAGCAACCCTCAGTTTTGACCTTTGGACCAGTACAGCACCTAATGACCACGATTACTGGCAGTATTGAAGAGGGATTAAACCCACTGGCCGTCCTGGCGATGATAGCGCCGACGGCGGCTGTTGCAGGTGACCCGAGGCCACTTGCTATCCAGGAGATCATTCGGCTTGAAGATAGCCCGAGGGATCTCTACGCTGGCATAGTAGGCACGATAGATTCAAACGGCGATGCCGATCTACACCTCGCTCTTAGGAACGTAAGATTCGTTGGCCACCAAGCTCAGATTAGAACCGGAGTCGGCATAGTAGCTGGGAGTGATGCTCACTCGGAGTTCGCAGAGACAGAGGCAAAAATTGATTCGGTAACCGCCGCCTTGTCATAGGCGAGTTCCTCGAATTCGAAATATCCTGGCCGAAGGTACTTTTGGTGGCTAGCCAAAAATGTGGCCCTAGTCCTCCACGTATAGTTGACCTTGAAAGTCGACAACGTTGATTCGACTCAAGCCCACCGCAGCCGGCCCTTGAATCACCATTCCGGAATCGGCATTAAACTCTGAACCGTGGCAAGGACACGCAAAGATATTGTTTGGCTCGTACATAACCGTACACCCAGCGTGTGGGCAGATTGCCGAAAAGGCGTCCCAGATGTCGGCTTTGGGATGGAGGAGATAGGCTGGGCCACCGGTTTTGGGGTCTGAAAAAGAGGCGACCTGACCAACCGATACCGAGGAAGAAGGGCCGATTGCCACTCCCTTGGGCTTGACGGCGAGATTCTGCTTCGAAATAGTGGAGGCACTGGTCGTATTTGTGGTGGAGTTGCCCGGCGTGGCTTTTGCCATCTTTTCTGTAAGGCTGAGGGGTTTGGAAGCCGACCTGAAAACCTCTCTGGGTGCCAGGGCGCGCCCAACCGAACTACTCAGGTTAGCGAGTCCACCCTCGAGAATACTTAGTACCGTAATCGGTAGCACTGCTGCAAGCAACCTCCTTCTGTCACCTTCGTAATCTTCGGGTGTAACGGCTACCGGCGTGGTTCGGCTTGGTTGAAGGTGGGTCAATGGGCAGACTTCAAAACCACAGTTCACCTCGTTTCCGAGCTTGGAGCAGAAATCTCCGTCCTTATGAACACAGTTAGAAGATAGGTCATCAAATGTAATCTCGACGTACTTCGGCTTCGGCGCCTTCAACAACCGTCCTCGCAAGTAGATAGGGAGTGAAAAGAGGCCTCCATCGCCCTTGATGACTAGGGGCGTCCAGGCAAAGACAAAGACAATATCTGAACCGTAGTAGTAGGGCTTGACATGGTATGTGACTGACAGGAAAAAGAGGGTAGATAGAAACATTCCACCCAGGGCTGCTACCCTCGTAAGGACCCCAAACAATACGCCGAGTCCGATCGCCAACTCGGACAGGGCAATGAGCACTCCAAAGGCCACTGGGGCATGGCTTGCAATCGCCAATAGCGAAGATATAGGTGAAGTACGATTAAAAGCAGCTATTTGTGATTGGATGGAAAGGGGATTTGCTGGATTGAAAAATGCAGGATTTGCCAGTTTCTGAAGGCCGGCAAAAACAAAAGTCGTCCCCAAAAAAGCCCTTAGGACGACTATCGCCGAACCGAATGATCGGCTCTGAACGCCTCGCCTCGTTCTAATAGTCGGGCCGCTTGGTCCCCTAGTAGCTGCAACGGCTCTAGCCCTTTTGGTAGAGAAGCTCTGATTGCCTGGGGCGACAAAATTCTGATCGCTCATGACTTTAAAGAGATACCTTCACACTCAACAAAAGTGGTCGCTAACTAATTGTGTACTGATAAACCTCATTACATCACCCACTGCGCTGTCGAATAAAAATACTTTGTCGCCCGTCCTTGCGAGCATCCCATCAATCACCTTAGCGAAAAAATACCCACCACTCCATGCCAGCATCGCTATCAGGCGCCGAGACCGGCGCCCTCTTTTGGTAGTCTCCTAATCCTGATAGATTGGGGTGTGCTGGGTGAATACGAGGAGTGGCGCTCGATGAGGACAAAGACGAGCCAGTTACTTGTTACGAAACTAAACGGTAGGTCTTCATCGCGAACTGCCGATCTCGTAGCGGAAGAAGAGCCTCTCGCGGTGAGGATTCAAACGCCGGCAGGCAGGACGATCCCCGTTACTACGTCCATGCGCTCCCCAGGAAGGGACTTCGAGCTGGCTATAGGTATGGTGATCTCTGAGCGTTTGGCAACGCAGGAAATGATCAGGGGTGCTAAGTACTGCACCGATATCGATTTCGATTCGCAGCAATACAACGTAGTCACCGTCCAGCTAAGTGGCGAACCGCTTCGAGATCCGCGAACCTCGTTAACTGTAAGGAATTCTTCGTGCGGTCTTTGCGGGACGGCAGAAATTGCTGACCTACGTTCGATGGTCGAACCAGTCGGTTCTACTTTGAAGATCAGCAGTGAAGAACTTTTCGCCCTCCCAGATCTACTTAGCGATTTGCAACCACTATTTTCGAGCACTGGTGGAGTGCATTGCGTCGCAGTAAAGCGTTCCAATGGCCGTGTACATGCCCACGAAGACGTCGGACGCCACAATGCATTCGACAAAGTAATCGGTGAACTAGCTAGCTCACGCCTTATTGGAGAGCCTTCAATGGTCGCCGTCCTTTCGGGACGAGTGAGTTTCGAAATGGTTCAAAAGGCCTCTATTGCCAAAATTGAGCTCATTGCCGCCGTTTCTGCACCAACTGGTTTAGCAATTAGGTCTGCTGACGAGATGGGAATCACCCTGTGCGGATTTGTAAGAAAAGGATCGGCTAACGTATACACCCACCCAGAGAGGATCGACCACTCTTCCTCAGGGGCTCAGAAACAGTTAGCTAATTCTTAAGCAATCCTCGACAATAATATCTATAATATATAGACATGGGTTCACTCGTGTCGATCGGAACCGCTGCT
>JABEUO010000095.1 GCA_013044415.1 Acidimicrobiaceae bacterium | reverse complement strand
CGTGCTTCTCACTGTCACCGGTCAGAAACTTAAGGGATACCAGGAGCAGAAGAAGGCCGCCAGACCCTTGAAGCGCAGGAATGGAAATGCCCAGATAGGAGAGGATCTCTTGACCGAAAAGTGCGAAAGATGCTATCACCGCCCCAGCGACAAGGACCGCCTGGAGCGCAAGGAGACGCTGAGCTTTAGGCGCAACGTCTTTGGTCAGTGACAAAAAAATAGGAACATTCCCGAGCGGATCCATGATTACCAAAAGTGTCACAAATACCTGGGTGAAGAATTTAAAGTCCAAAGGTTGCGATCATCCAGTCTTGGTCAATATGCGGCTTGAAAAGGGGCTCCTCGCACACCAAGCATTCTTGCAAAGTACTAGGAGAATCCATCTTAAATGGCGAACTTATTCGGTGTCGGCAGTCACTGCTAGCACTCTAGCTAAAAACGCAACCTGGCGCCCCTCATTATGATCAAAAGCTGCGGCGGACGCCGTCCTTCTGGGCGGAGTGGATGTGCACTCCAACCGCCCTTGCGCTGCCGGTTTTTATTCCAAGAGAACCAATTACCCAGGAGCCCGTTCCAGCATCAGTAGTCGGATCCGCCTGTAAGGTTCCACACGATAACGACTCTTGACTAGAACTTTGGGCTTTTTCAGGCGGATAAATCTAGCGGAAGTTGCTGTTGCTTGGCTCACCCTGGATTCGAAGGCGAATAATTCAATGGTCAATGTAACTTGAGCAAATAGACTAAGGGGCATTGGTCATACCCGATTACTCGAGCCCTAGGGGCAAGACAGGGTTTTGACTCTAAATTCCCTTTTTGCCTAATTTCAAGACAGAACGACTTGAAAAAAGAGACGACTTGAAAAAAGAGTCAGGAGTAGTTATGAACGTTGGAGTTTTTGGTGCAACCGGGCAAGTGGGTTCGGTCATGTTGCGGCTTTTGGACGAGCGCAAATTTCAAATTGATGAATTGAGGCTCTTTGCCTCGTCTCGCTCGGCAGGAAAGAGTATAGCTTTCCGGGGCGAGGAGTACCTGGTAGAAGATGCCGAAGCTGCGGACTTTAGCGGAATAGACGTGGCGATATTTTCGGCGGGAGCGACGGCCAGCCTTGCCCTAGCCCCCAGGGTCGCCGCTAAGGGTGCCATAGTAATAGACAACTCTTCGGCGTGGCGAATGGATCCCGATGTCCCTCTCGTCGTTCCTGAAGTGAATCGGCACGCACTCTTGGAGATCAAAAAGGGAATCGTTGCCAATCCAAACTGCACCACGATGGTTACCATGTCCGCCCTAAAGGCACTAGACAATCTGGCTGGTTTGAAAAGAATCATAGCCTCGACCTACCAAGCGGTGTCCGGCTCTGGCTTAGCAGGAGTTTCAGAACTAAAAGACCAGATCCAGGCGCTCGGGTCGAATGCCGACGCATTAAGTTTCGACGGGGGAGCGATTGAGTTCCCCAGAGCGGAGACCTACCTAACCACGATCTGCTCTAACGTCATCCCGATAGCCGGAAAGCTAGTCGATGAGGAAACTAATGAGGAACACAAGTTCCGCGACGAGAGCAGAAAGATCCTGGAGATCGATAACCTGCCGGTCTCCTGCACCTGCGTGAGAGTCCCCGTATTTACTGGACATTCAATTAGCCTCAACGTCGAGCTAAAAAGAAAGGTCTCGACCGAAGAGGCGTCGCTAGCAATCTCTCAGGCTCCTGGAGTGAAGGTAGTTGACCTGCCTACCCCTCTTGAAGCCGCCGGAATTGACGACTGTCTAGTCGGCAGGATTCGCCAGGACCCGAGTGTCGAAGCGGGAATTGCGATGTTCGTCGCTGGTGATAACCTACGCAAGGGGGCGGCATTGAATGCGATCCAGATCGCCGAGACGCTTCAAGAGATGGGACTCGTTTAAAAGTTTCCGTCGGATCGGTGGGTTAACTTGACCCGAAGGGGGCCATTGGCACTATTGAACGAGCTTAATCGATTAATCCTTTTAACACTGGACTCGATATCCTCTGATAATGCACTTAGCCGGCAAGCTAAATTCTAAATTCTGGGCGCAGTTAGTCTTGGGGCTAGTAATCGTGGTCTCTTCTGTAGTGCTGCTCTTCGACTCCTTTCTTGCCGGTCATGTCAGCACTCCCCGGGCTATCTCGGTATATAACCATCCAGGGCGTTCGCCGCAGAACCTTACCGTTAAATTCGACGTAGTGCTTGAGCCTCGGTCCTGGCAGACCCTTTCGCAATTCGTCTACCAGGTATCGGATCCCGCTTCAAAGGGATATCTTAAGTTCGTAAACACCAAGGAGTTCGCCGCCGACTTCGGAGCCGGCCCGACAAACCTCAAAGCTGTGACTTCGTACTTTTCTCAATTCGGCCTACGGGCGGGCAGCCTATGGGCTGACGGAGTAGTACTCCCAGTGCAAGGTACAGTGTCGCAGGCAAGCAAGGCCCTCGGAGTCAGCTTCTTTCAAGTCCACGTCGCCAATGGTTACCAGCCTCAAGCAAACGGTCCCTGGGAGATTGGGAGTTCAATTAAGCCCCTCGTTGTTTCGATCCTTGGTATTTACCCAAACGGAAGCGTCCCGTACCTGAGAAGGACCAACGATCTAAGAAGGATCCCCTCGGTCGTCGCCAAGGCTCAACTGAATCAATACAGAAGGCTCGCCCTGACTAATTCACCGCAGGCGGGTGGATTAAAAGCTTGCCCAGCGGCACTTTCGAATGCTGCTAAGATCGGTGCTCTCCTCCCGTCGCAGATCGCCTCGTTATACGGTATGAATAGCCTTTATCGATCTGGAGATCAGGGTCAGAAGGTAACTATCGCCCTACCGGAGTTTGCCAAGACTACCCCGACGCCGTCTAGCTCTCGCTTCACTAAGGATCTCAACCTATTCAGAAGTTGCGTGGGTTCAAAATCCAAAGTTAACTACTTCAACGTCGGACCGGGATCCCACGACGCCTCCACGGCCTCCTTAGAAGAGGCCGAGCTAGATACCGAGACCGCACTCTCCCTTGCTCCTAAGGCAACACTTGACATCTATTCAGCACCCCAAGCAATGGCAGACCAGCTATACCTTCAAATGGTCATAGCGAACAGAGCCCAAGTCATCGTCGGGAGCTGGGGGTTATGCGAAGCGCAGATGGCGAGCACAGATATTGCCGTCGAAAAACTCGCCTTTGCCGAGGCGGCAGCTCAAGGGCAGACCGTTCTATTTGCATCGGGTGACTCGGGGTCAGAAGACTGCTACTCCCAAGGAAAGGACCCTTCGCTTTCGGTAGATGATCCGGCTTCACAGACCTTCGTTACCGGCGTCGGCGGATTGATGCTCGATTCATCGGCTCCCAATGGCGAGAGGGTATGGTCGGATGTGAATTACGGCGGCGCAAGCGGCGGGGGCACGAGTTCAATCCACCTGCAACCGCCCTTCCAATTTGGGCCCGGTGTCGACTCTCAGCAAGCGGTGGCCAACTGCCACTTGGTGGCACTCTGCCGAGAAGTTCCAGACGTCTCGGCACTTGCCGAGGGATTTCTGGTTTATGCCCCAAAGTACAAGTGGGACGTTTTAGGAGGAACAAGTGGAGCGGCACCGGTAGTTGGCGCTGGAGTCTCGCTGGTAATATCCGCTCTCGGCCACCGACTTGGTCTGCTCGCACCGGCACTTTACCGACTTGCGGCTATCGGGTCCAACTCTATATCTGATGTAACCGTCGGCAACAACGACTACCTAAATGCGCATCATGGGATATTTGGTGCAACACCCGGATATGACCCGGCAAGCGGAGTGGGCTTTATCCACTTTGCAAAGCTATTTTCTTCCCTAAAGAATCCCAATATATTTCATTAGTCCCATCACTCTCGATTAGAAGGCTTTCGAACCAGTAACAATTGATGGGTTACTTCCGCTTCAATCGAGGAGTATATATTACAATTTCGATAGCAATTGTCCAGTAGATAGTCGGCCTATCCGAGGAGGAATTCACCGTTTACTTAGTTGCCAGCCTGGTGGCAATGTAGATCAAATTTACTAACCACCCTTGTCGCAGCGCATGTTGGGTTTAGTAGGTACTCTTTGTCAACGGAATTAACCTAACCAACAGGCCGCTTTGGGTAGAAAGTATTATCTGCGTCGTCAAGAAGTTGAATTCTTATGCCGATGTTATAATTGCAGAGTCGACGCATGGGAAAGAGGGGTAGTAGTGCAGAGGATTTTTCACTCTACCATTTGGATAAACCTCAAAAGCGTCCAGCCTACACCACAGTTTATCTTTGGGATCTATTCCTAATATGAACTCGGATATCTCAGCTCGTGCAAGAGGCAGAGTCGATTACGAGCAGGGCTTGATGGATTATGCGGTTCTCGAATTGGATCCCGGCGTCCAGGCCAGCCCCCTTCCTACGGCCGTAGCTGGGCTAAACGGAAAGATTCTGCTCGCCAACGCTTCCTTCTGCGAGGTCATGGGTCGGAGCCTTGAGCAGCTTAGGGACCTGACGGTCGACGACATAACCTTCGCCGATGACCTTCAAATCGACTCGCAAGGTCGAAGGGCGCTTGGAAAAGGTCAGATTCAAACCCATGTGGTCCAAAAACGGTATCAGCTTCCCGACTCTTCGCTAATCTCCTGCTGGACGTCGGTCAGCGCAGTAAAGGGGTCCGACGACAGGCCGATTGCACTCATGGCGCATATCACCAAGATTGACTCTCCGGATACAGTCGACATCGAATCTTTTGAAGGAGATCAGACCTTCAACACGCTTTTCTCCTCTAACCCCCAGCCAATGTATATTTTCGATGCGGAAACTCTTTCATTTGTCGAGGTAAACGAAGCGGCCCTCATCTTCTACGGCTATAGCTACGCTGAGTTTCGCAGGATGACAATTTCGGACATAAGACCGCCCGAGGACGCCGATGTAATTATCGAACATCTAAGAACAAGACCCGGTACGGTGAGGAATACCCAGGGCTGGCGACATCGGCTGGCCAGTGGTCGCATCGTAGAAGTGAATGTCAACGCTCATGAGATGTTATGGAAAGGAAGACGGGCCGTCCTGGTGAGCATCGAGGATGTCACCGAGCGCAACATGCTCGAGCGGCAGCTGATCAACCAGGCTCTAACTGACCCGCTTTGCAATCTGCCTAACAGAGTCCTATTTCTAGACCGTCTAAGCCAGTCGATACTGAAAGCTCCTGAAGGACGCTCCTTCTCGATCATTTACGTCGATCTCGAAGATTTCAGCTGGATCAACCAGAGCCTCGGACACGAAATCGGTGACGCAATTCTGCGCGTAGTCGCAGACCGACTAGTCTCCCGGCTATCAAGTGCCGTCTCAATAGCGAGAATCAACGGCGACGAATTCGCTATCTTCTCCCCCGACGTTTACTTTCCGTCGGACACTGAAGCCCTTGCTCGTACCGTCCAACAGGTCATCTCGGAAGCAATTAGCGTCGACGACGGCAACGAACTGAACCTAACCGCCTCGATCGGCATCGCTACGGCAAGTGGGTTTATCGAACCCGCTGATCTACTCAGGGATGCTGCGATCGCTTCTAATAGGGCAAAAGATCTCGGATCGGAAATTGTCGTTCACTCCGAACCGATCGATCGCCCCAGAAGTCTGGACCGGCTCAACTCACGCCAAGAGTTGCGCACAGGGATAGAAACTGGCCAACTCGAAGTCTTCTATCAGCCCATCGTTTCTCTCACTAGCAGGGTGGTGCAGGGTTTGGAGGCATTAGTCAGGTGGCGTCACCCCGAACGGGGTCTTGTACCTCCAGATCACTTCATTGGGCTGGCTGAGCAGACCGGGCTGATAGCCCCACTTGGTAGATTCGTACTAAATCAAGCCTGTCTCCAAGGGGCCATTTGGGCTAATTCCTCAAGTGATCGGTCACCCCTTCACATAGCGGTCAATGTTTCTGTCGCCCAGCTTCGAGACGCCAATTTCACCTCAATGGTCCACCAGGCGCTAGCGGTTTCAGGGTTGAATCCAGATTTTCTCTACTTAGAGATCACCGAATCGGTATTGCTTGAACCGGGAAACGCAGTTCGAGCCGAGCTTGAGGCGCTACGAAAACTCGGCGTGCACATTTCACTCGATGACTTTGGAACCGGGTATTCGTCCCTGGCACAGCTCGATCGACTACCAATAGACACTCTGAAGATAGACCGCTCCTTCGTAACGGGCATTAGGAGCTCCAAACAGCACGAAGTGATAGTGGCCACGGTAATTTCCCTAGCCCATCAGTTGGGCTTGAAGGTGATCGCCGAAGGCGTAGAGACCGAATCCGAAGCCACATACCTGCTAGCTCTGGGCGCCGAATTCGGCCAAGGCTACCTATTCTGCAAACCTATGCCAGCCAGTCAGATCGAAGCCGGATTATTCGAATCGGGCTTCACGTGCCCAATGAAAATTAGCGAATAAGCCGACCTGAAACATTGAGGCCTCCGCCCTAAAGTACGGCGCCCGCTAGCCGAGTCTTGGTGACACTTCTAGTAGTAGCTGGCTGCGGTGGTCGATGGACTTGTGGAGACGGCCGTCTTTATTGGCTGACCCGATGCGGATAGTACATACCAGTAGCCACCAAAGGCGTAGACGCCCTCTCCATTGGTCGCATTCTGGCTCACATCACTGCTAAAGGTATAGAGGGGATGACCCGCATACTCGAGCTGTGAAGACCCACCCGTTCTGGTTATTTTTGACACCAGTGAACTACTTACCCCGGCGGCCACCTTAGTGGTAGCCTGAACCGGCGGCCAAGCGGTGGCGCAAGCAGAATAACAGGTCGACTTGTTCGATGAGTCAGCGGTCAACATGTAGTAGACCTGTCCCGTTGACGAACCCAAAACCTCCCCATAACTCTTTGTCTTGAGCAGACTCAGAGTTATGGGCGTAGATGTGGCGTTACCGGCGGCGGTGGTAGCGGTAGAGTAGCTACCGCTCGAGGAAGTCGAAGAACAGGCGGCGACGAGCACACCTAAGGGCAGCAGGGCCAATCCAATGGCTTTTTTCACCTCGTACCTCCCCGTCAAGCCTCGGGTAACTCCAAAAGACTAACTTCACGCAAGTGACCAATATTTACAACGTGAATTTAGTTAAACACTTCCCAGCTAGTAGTCTTCTCTTCTTTTTTTCTAATTTCTCTACCTCCATCTCGCCTCTTGGTGCGTAATGGGAATGCCAAGTGAATCTGTTTGATCTCTGTGACAGTTTTAACTTTCGGTGGGAGCGATACTAGGTGGCGCGGTAACGAGTCCAATTGATCGTTCGGTCAAGGAAGGAAATTCTCGAATTTCTTCTGGCTTAAGCAATTGTTGACTAAGTTGATCGGTATTATGGTCTTTATGACTACTACACAAATTTTCGGCTTCCCAGAGACCGTAAATGAGAAAGCCGCAAGGACGGTGGCGGCTGGAGTAGTGACGTTGGTGCTCTTCGCAGAGATGACCCACTCAGTACTTTTTTTACTAATCCTCCTCTATGGCTTTGTCGCCAGGGTGGCAGCAGGACCCAGGTTTTCTCCACTTGGTCGCTTCGCCACGAGGATAGTCGCTCCACGCCTTGGCGCAGAGAAGATCGTCTCCGGGAAGCCGAAGCGCTTCGCCCAAGGGATAGGTTCGGTCTTTTCACTAGTAACGCTAATTCTGTACCTAGTAGGTGCTCATGCCGTCGCATTCGACTTACTTTGGATACTTGGGGCTTTCGCCTTAGCGGAGTCCGCATTAGCTATTTGTGTTGGATGCAAGATTTTCGCAATCCTGCAACGGCTAGGCGTCGTTAGCGACCTATGCGAAGAGTGCGGGGACATTTTCTCGGCAAAAGCAGCCAAGAGAAGGGCGAGTTCGCAATACGCCCCCCGTTAGCTACTGCTTATCCCGCACTCGTCGTCGACCCGAGGATCAGGATGAATATCCTTTGAGAGCTAGCCTCTAGTTATGGCGAAAGAACGTGGACAGAGGGCTGAAATCGAGGCCGCCCGTGGAGACGCCCCCTGCGATCTCCTGCTAAAAGGTGGGCTGGTGTTCTCGAGTACCACCAAGGAGTTCGTGCGAACTGACCTAGCAATCCTCGGCACGAAGATCGTGGGATGGGGAGAGCGCGAATCTAAGTTGACCATAGATGTAACCGATAGGTACCTGGTTCCCGGTTTCATAGATGCCCACATGCACCTCGAATCGACCAAATTATGGATAGACGAGTTTGTCAAAACCGTACTCCCTTTAGGGACCGTGGCGGTGGCCGCAGACCCACATGAGCTGGCAAACGTTATGGGAGTAATGGGAGTTAAAGAGCTGGCCAAGGCGTCGGCTGGCCTTCCGTTCTTCTTTGGAATCTGTGCGTCTCCTTGCGTTCCAGCGTCGAAATTCGAAAGTCCGGCATTCAGTCTTGGCCGCTCTGACCTCGAAGCGATACTCGAACTCGGACCGTCGATAGGCGTGGCCGAGATGATGAACTACCCCGGGGTTATTTCGGCCGATCCCGAGGTGCTAGACAAGATTGCCGCCGCAGGGGATAAAAGAGTGGATGGACACGCCCCCGGAGTCGTCGGAGCCGACCTCGACGCCTACCTAGTGGCCGGGGTCGAGTCCGATCATGAGTGCTTCAGTTACCGTGAAGCCCATGAGAAGAGGCAGAAGGGAATGTGGGTTTTCATTAGAGAGGGATCGGCCTCCAAGAACCTAAAAGAGCTAATTCGAACGGCTATCGAAAACGGCACCGACCGACTCGCATTCTGCAGTGACGACCGCGAACCCGACCTTCTACTAGAATCCGGTCACATCAATGACATCCTGAGGCTCGCAGTCGCAAGTGGCCTTAAGGCGGAGGACGCCTTGGTGATGGCAACCTCAAATCCAGCCGAATACCACGGGATGGATCACCTCGGGTCACTGGGTCCTGGATATCAGGCCGATATCGTAGTTCTCACAGACCTTATCGAATTCAATGCTGAAAAGGTTTTTCAAAAAGGGCGGCTCGTTGCTGAAGATGGGAAAATACTGCCTGGGATTATAGACCATGCCACACCAGCTAGCTGGCTATTCAATTCGATTCACCTGGAGCGTCTTCCAAACGTGGAGGACTTCGAAGTGCCCGTGGAGCTAAAGAGCTATGCAAAGGCTATTTCGGTGGCGGACAATTCCCTAATTACCAGGTCCAAACGAGTCCGATGGGATCCAACAGATCGGAATCTGTGCAGGCTATCGGTGATCGAAAGACACAAAAACACCGGTCGAATCGCCGTTGGGATAGTCGACAACTTTGGCATCTATAAGGGAGCCATAGCATCCACCGTCGGCCACGACGCCCATAACATCATGGTGATCGGTGGGAACGACCGACAGAGCGCTCTAGACATGGTCGCCTGCGTGAAAAGATTAACCGAACTCGGAGGAGGACAGGTCGCCTATTTAGACGGAGTGTTACTCGCTGAAGTTCCCCTTCCTATAGCTGGCCTTATGAGTGACAGGTCGGCTGATGTGGTAGCCAAAATGCTGAAGGCCGCTAATTCTGCCGCCAAGTCCCTCGGATCCAGTTTAGAGTCCCCCTTTATGCAGCTGAGTTTCTTGGGTCTATCGGTAATACCTGAATTGAAATTGACCGACAAGGGCTTGGTAGATGTAAACGCATTCTCGCTCACCTCCCTCGACTATTGAAAAATATCGACCCACCCGCTGCCACATGAGCCTCTGACAGTGACCCTCTGACAGTGACGGTCTCCAGACAAACTTGGCTGATAGTCTCCGTAGTCAGCTGTTGTTTGCTCTTCAAAGGTCCTTGACGGAGACTTGAAACCCAGTGCCATCCGGACCAAGGTCCAATAAACCTTGCATCTCAAACTTCCTCTTAGGTCTTTTTAGCCGCGAGGTTTTGGTTGACTTCGTTTTATTTAGCGCGCAACTTTGTTGGGTTCTTACCCTACTACTAGCAGGATTGTTGGTTCCGTGTCGGGTAGCCCGACAATTTCGGACTGCCACTCGCCGGACGCCGGACTGCCACTCGCCGAAATGGTGTCGCTTAGCGCCACTCTGGTTAACTCCACTGGGCTTGAATTACCGCTTCTGATGGGCAAGAAAAGGCCCCGCCAAAAGGCGGGGCCTCCCCAATTGGGTAGTGGTGCAATAAAGACTAATTATCCTGGGAGGTCTGGGAAGTCTGGGAAGAGTCACTGGACCCAGACATGTGGGCATGGATTACGTTACCCTTTGAATCGACGACCAGATGAATTACCGATCCGTCAGCGAAGGTCGCTTTGACGGAGAAGTAGCCAGCGGTTGACTCCTTAGGCGAAATATGATTGATGGTAGCGGTGCCAAACGACGAGTAATTTGTACTCAAATAGCTCTGAACTGCCGTCGCAATTACCGAGTTCGTCGATGTAGTGAAACTAAGATCTGAAACCTTTCCGGTAGTTGCGGAAACCTCGACCGAAAAGCTTCCTAAGGTCGCCGAGGTTACTACTACCCGATAGTGAGGATTCTCACTCTCGACGAGGGTAACTGATCCGAGTACAAAATCGCTGACGCTCGGGTACGTGGTCTGCAGATAATTAAGCGCATCCGTTCCCGCTTGGGAAGAAGAGACCGTTACCGCCACGGTCTGCGGGTTCGAATTCGTCGGAGTGCCGATTGTCAAGGTCGACGACGGTGTTGAGGTATGGCCGTATTCGGCAGCGTCCCCACTTGACGTTCCCGGGGTCGTAACGTCCTTTGAATTATCCTTAGCGGACGTTGCCACTACTACATTAGCCAACGGAGGGTTGCTTATAACGGGAGCCGGAGCCTGAACTACTACGGAGGACGTCTTAAGGGTAGAATCCGAGGATCCAATCCCTGTGGAGCCTATAACACCCTGGACGATGCTAGGGATAGGATTCTCCTTCGAGTGTTCGATCGTTACCGAAACCACCTTCCCCAAGGAACTCGTCTGTACCTTTACGGTGATGTCAACGCTTTTCTGTCCGGCTAGTTCAACGATGAACTGACCTGAAATTGCATTCGCCTTGACCGACTTGACACTGTATGGCGCCCCATTCGGGTCCTTGGTAGTCGCAAATGCAACTGCGGCCTTTTCTATGTTCGGATAGTTCACTTGCACCGACGACGGTACGCCGGTAGATGACCCTTGACCGAAGTGCAATGTAGCTTCGGTCACAACGGCCCCTGCGAGGGCAGACACAGCCACCAACCCCAAGGATAATGGTGCTATCTTAGGTAATGTCTTCTTCGGCGAACGAAATGTACTCTGCGACATACGATACTCCATCGGTAGAATCGGTGAGGTCTTCTAACCTCGAACTGTAACAATTCTCGCCTATCTGGGTTATCCCTCTTTGAGATGAAGGTGAGAATTAGCTCATCAAGACAGCAAAACCGCCACTAAGAATCGTGGCCCACTACGACGATTTTATACTCCCCCCGATATGGATTCTAGAGCCAATTGGCGTCACGGCACTAATGAACTGGAATACTTAGCGGTACCTTCGCCGCTGCGGTAACTTTTTTCACGGTAAGTTTCTCATCTCATCTGCCCGTCGCACAAAATAGCAGGTCTGATTTTGATAGAGTCGCAATTGTAGATTGACAGTTCCAGGGCTGTCGATCCGATGGTCGATCTTGCATAAGAGCGCTTAGCTACCCGACGTCCAACCAGCTGGAGTCGGTATTAGAACCTACGGAGGAAAAAATGACCAACGCAGTAATTGTCGATGCACTAAGGACACCGGGTGGAAAGAGAAATGGATCGCTAAGGGGTTGGCATGCTGCGGACCTTGCCGCCGAAGTCCTCAAGGGCCTCGTTGAGCGAAATGGTCTCGATCCAGAACTAGTCGAAGATGTCATAATGGGTTGTGTCATGCAAGTAGCCGAGCAGGGGGTAAATATAGGTCGCAATGCGGTCCTGGCCGCCGGTTTTCCCGAGAGTGTCCCCGCCACGACTATTGACCGCCAGTGCGGCTCCTCCCAGCAGGCGGCACACTTCGCAGCTCAGGCCGTAATGTCCGGCGTTCATGAGATCATCATCGCAGCCGGCGTGGAGACCATGACCCGCGTTCCCCTCGGATCGAGCGTTGTACCCGGGATGGGCTGGCCATATGGGCCCAAGGTCAAAGAGAGGTATGAAGATCGGGGTGGGTTGGTAAACCAGGGGATATCGGCCGAGATGATTGCCGAGATGTGGGGGCTCAGCCGGGAAGATCTCGACCAGTACAGTCTAATGAGCCAGATGCGGGCGGCAAAGGCGCAGCAAGAGGGGAGGTTCGAGCGAGAGATTATCCCTGTTGAAAAAAAAGATGACGAAGGAAACCTAACCAATGAAGTAATATCAGCGGACGAGGGTGTTAGGCCCAACACGACAATCGAGGCGCTAGCCGGGCTCAAGCCAGCTTTCCAAGAGGGTGGTAAGGTCACCGCTGGAAACTCCTCTCAGATCACCGACGGCGCCTCTGCGGTGCTGATAATGAGCGAGGAGAAGGCCAACGAACTCGGATTGACACCTCGAGCAAGATTTCATTCCTTCTCGCTCGCCGGTGTAGACCCGGTAACAATGCTTACCGGCCCGATTCCAGCCACTAAAAAGGTCCTCGAGCGAGCCAAGCTAACCATAGACGATATCGACCTAATTGAGATCAATGAGGCCTTTGCGTCGGTCGTCCTCGCCTGGGAGAAGGAGATCCACCCAGACATGGATCGGGTCAATGTCAACGGTGGAGCGATCGCCCTTGGTCACCCCTTGGGAGCTTCGGGAACCAAACTCCTCGCCACCCTTTTGAACGAGTTGGAGAGGACCAACGGCCGCTTCGGCCTCCAAACGATGTGCGAAGGTGGCGGTCTAGCAAACGCAACGATCATCGAAAGACTCTGACCGAGGGGACGTCTGTGGTGGTGAACTAGCTATCCAAACGCCCAATTCCGGACTGCTTGAGCTTAATATAACCTCATGGAACAGGCATTAAGGAGAGAATTCCTAAAACCTAGGCCCACCACTTGGACGAAAATTCCACCCAAGGGACCCATGCTAAATGCCGAGCAAATTGGTTTTGCCGGGCCCGATCTATCGGTCCAGCAAAACTGGAGGCTTGTTCGCAAGCCACACTCAGGTCATGAAGAGAGTTGCGGCTGGATTGCTGGTGGCAATTCTGCTAACTATTCACAGCATGTATAGAAACTATTTGGAGTATCTACCATCGTTTGGTAGACTCGCTCACGACCGGTCCTTGGTTCTTGCCTACCGTGTGGTCAGACCCAACGGGAGAATGGAAGTTTAATTGGAAGTCGCCGTAGAAGTTAGCGATCTGAAGAAGAGCTTTGGAGCGGTTGAAGCCCTCCGCGGGGTCAGCTTGTCCGTAGAGCGGGGAACGGTACTCGGACTTCTTGGACCTAATGGTGCGGGGAAGACTACCGTCATAAAGGTCCTCACTACCCTTTTACGACCCGATTCAGGATCTGTTTTCATCGAAGGCTGTGACGTTTTGGCCGATCCGGCAAGAGTACGCCAGCTCATCGGCCTAGCGGGCCAGAGTGCAGCGATCCAGGAAGAGCTGACGGGTCGAGAAAACTTGGAGATCATGGGTAGGCTATACCACCTAAACAAGAAGGTCTCTAAGAGCAGGGCTCAAGAGCTACTAGAACGCTTTGATCTCATCGAAGCCGGTGATCGGCCGTGCAAGACCTATTCGGGCGGCATGCAAAGGCGGCTCGATCTCGCGGCAAGTCTGGTCGGCCACCCTTCGGTTCTATTCCTAGACGAGCCGACCACCGGACTAGATCCACGCGCCCGCATCGGAATGTGGGGAGTTATAAGGGACCTCGTCGAAGAGGGGACGACCCTACTCCTTACTACCCAATACCTAGAAGAGGCTGACGTACTCGCCGACCAAATAGTAGTGATAGACCAGGGTAAGGTAATTGCGACTGGAACCTCTGGACAGCTCAAGGATCGCGTAGGTGGCGACGTGCTTGAGTTTACGGTAGTCGACCCCGGGCAGATAGAAGAAGCCAAGCGTGCGGTGGTAGAACTCTCCCCAACGGAGCCGATATTAGACCGCAAATCAGCAAAGGTCTCGGTAGCAGTAGGTCAGTACGGAACTAACGCTCTCGCCATGGCGGTAAGGAACCTCGACTCTGCGGGAGTCGAGGTCGACGGGCTGTCGTTGCACCGTCCGTCTCTAGACGACGTGTTCCTCGCAATAACGGGGCATTCAGCTAGCACTTCAGCCGAAGATAGTGTCGTCAAGCAAGGTCGAAAGGGTAAAAAGGTGGCTTTGAAGAGTTCTGGCGAGGTATCAAATGGTTAGTCAAATCGTCAAAGATGCTCCCAAGACGGCGGAGTTAACTCAGATTGAGAGACTCCGGTACGGCATCAGCGACGCCCTGATAGTCTCCAAACGCGACCTTCTGGTCTGGCTGCGCGTTCCCGCTTTTATTTTCTTCACAATTATCCAGCCGGTAATGTTCGTGCTGCTCTTCCGCTACGTATTCGGCGGGGCGATTTCTGTATCTGTACCTGGTGGTTACGTTGACTATTTGATGCCAGGGATAATAGCGCAGTCAGCAGCCTTTGCCTCATTTGGTACAGCGATCGGCCTTGCTAAGGAGATCCAGCTTGGGGTGATCGACCGATTTCGCTCCATGCCTATGGCAAGATCAGCCGTCCTGTTAGGAAGACTCATCGCCGATACCATTCGGCTAGTCGTAACGGTCATCGTAATCCTGTTAGTTGGATTCGCAGTCGGTTTCAGGTTTCACAATGGAGTCGGTGCGGGCATTTTGATGCTTATCCTCGGGGCAGTTTTCGGAGTTGCGATCTGCTGTGTTTCGGCCTACTGCGGCTTGGCCTTTAAAAACGAAGAGACGGTTCAGTCCTTCGGGCTTGCCTGGTTATTTCCACTAACCTTCGTCTCTTCGGCATTCGTACCGGTCAACTCTATGCCCGGTTGGCTCCAGGTCTTTGCCAAGCATCAGCCGGTGACAATAGTGATTAATGAGATGCGGTCGCTCGCCTTGGGGGGACCCGCCATACGAGGCGGAATCGAGAGTGTCCTTTGGCTCATAGCCATTATCGCTGTCTTCATTCCGCTGGCGGTTCGTTCGTATCGGCGTGTATAAGCTAGCTGCTCCGTCCGAGCCGACCAAAGGCAGGTCATTCTCTCCGGGTAAGTTTGAGGAGCATCGGCCACGGCCGGAGCCTATTTAGAGACCTAGAGTCGGAAGTCTCTCACCCTTAGCAAACTCTTAAATCAGCAAAACCTGCTAATCGGTTTCCACCCTCGAAACTCGAGTGGATCAGAGACTTTGCTTGGAAACCTAAAGGTAGATACCGAGCCGCTGGATCTAAATTGGCCCATTGAACCAACGGGAGCGCAATCCCCTTCCGTAAGGGAGGGGTCAAGCGACCTAATTCTTTTTCGGTCTACCTGATTTACGGCTAGGGAGTTTCTGGTT
>JABEUO010000094.1 GCA_013044415.1 Acidimicrobiaceae bacterium | reverse complement strand
GGAGAACGTTGGCAAATTCGGCCAACAAGCAGCCCTACTTTATCCATCATCAGGACGGGTCACAGATGCTCTTTGCCGGCCTCTGGTCGCCGACTAGGAACGAGACACCTTCGAGTTTCGTTATCCTAACCACCGCCGCAAAGGACCAACTACGCGAGATCCACGATCGGATGCCGGTAATTCTCAATTACGACGATGCCCTCGAGTGGGTGAGTGGCGAGCCGGAGTTGGACGACGAAGCCATCGTCAAAAAGGTCTCGACCCGAGGTATCGTCACGAGGGAGGTTTCGCGAAAAATAAACAACCCGAAGAACAATTCGCCAGAACTTCTAGAGAGACGGGATGATCCTCCAATGGAGCAAGGAATCTTTTAGGAGTTCTGGTTGCTCTCGGGATTAGCAAATACCGAAGCCGCCGCAGCCCTCGCTAAGACCGACTTAGCGATGCCACCTGCGTCGAGTCCTAACTCGGCGAGGATCGAATCCGGTTTTGCCTGGGCAATGTAGCCCAGTGGCACCCCAAGCGACATAAAGCTCTGTGAATAGCTGAGCTTAGAGAGGGCGTCGGAGATGTGCGATCCCGCACCTCCGGGCACAAATCCGTCTTCGACAACGACTACCAACCTAGAAGAGGCCAGTTCGTCGAGCATATCGGTATCGAGCGGAGCAAGCACCCTTGGGTCCCACACAGACACCTCGACCCCATCCTCGTCGAGCTGGCGAGAGGCCTCCCATGCCGCCTCGGCCATTTTACCCACACCCACCAGGGATATTCCAGAATTTCCACTCCGCAGCTTGTTTGCTTTGAGTCCAGAACCGACCTTCTCGCCGAGCCTGAGTGGGCCCAAAGTCTTGGGAAAGCGAATGGCGGTCGGCCCTTCGATCTCAAGGGCATCTTTAAGCATCTCCTGCAGTTCCTCAATACCAGATGGTGCGAAGACGGTCATCTTCGGAATCGACAAGAACTGGATCAGATCCATGACTCCGTGGTGGCTCGGGCCATCGTCGCCAGTAATACCGGCCCTATCCATCACGAATACTACCGGTAGGCCGTGTAGGGCAACGTCTAGGTTCACCTGGTCGAAAGCCCGGGACATGAAGGTCGAATATATCGCCACCACCGGTTTCAAGCCACCCATCGCCATCCCAGCGGCGGCGGTGACTGCGTGTTGCTCTGCGATGCCGACGTCGAAGAATCGTTCCGGGAAGGACTTCTGAAAGGCTAATAAGCCCGTCGGGGAGGGCATGGCTGCGGTTATCGCCACTATCTCGGGTCTCTCGGCGGCGAGTTCCAGGAGCTTGGCGGAGAATGCCTCGGTATAGGAGTACCTCTTCTTCGAAGAGTCCGAAACCGCCACTGGAATCTTCAGGTCGTGCAGCCGCTGAACTTCGTCGGTCTCCGCCGGGCCGTATCCCCTACCCTTTTGGGTTAGGACATGGACGACAATCGGTCCGTCCCACTCAGCGGCCCCCTTGAATGCGTACTCCATCTCGGCAATATTGTGACCGTCGATCGGGCCGGTGTAGCGAACGCCAAGTGCCTCGAAGAATACCTTGGGCTCGATCGCCTCCCTTAGGGCAGTAGTAAGCCCGGCTATACCCGAGGTCGCCAAGGGACCGACCCCGGGGAGGTCGGAGATCACCCTTGAAATCTTGTTCCTTGCGTGCATATACGAAGGGTGCAGCCTGAGCTTAGTTAGACCCTCCGACAGCCTAGAAACAGTTGGTGCGTAGGATCTTCCGTTATCGTTCCAGACCACGATGGTCTTTGACCGAGCGTGTCCGATGTTATTCAGGGCCTCGTAGGCCATGCCGCCGGTTAGTGCGCCATCACCGACAACGGCGACTACACGCCTGGTAGATTTACCTTCACCCGAACCTACCTCTGGCTCTAAGCCCAGTGCCAAACTCGCCGAAATTCCATAGGCGTAGCTCAGCGCAGTAGAGGCATGCGAATTTTCCACCCAGTCATGGGGAGATTCTGATCTATTTGGATAGCCAGACATGCCATTTTCACTTCTAATGGTCTCGAACCGATCCTGTCTGCCGGTCAATAACTTATGCACATAAGCCTGATGGCCGGTGTCGAAGATGATGATGTCCTCGGGCGACTCAAATGCTCGATGCAGTGCAACGGTCAACTCCACCGCACCTAGGTTGGACCCTAGGTGCCCCCCAGTCACAGTCACCGTTTCGATTATCCGGGTCCTGATCTCTTGGCAGAGTACGTCGAGACTTTCAAAGTCAAGATCCGCCAGGTCTGCGGGTGATGAGATCTTCTCCAGCCACATCGCCTCTAGACCTCCACCGGACTAATAGCTAGACTTCGGCCGTCTTTGCCGAAACCACTACCAACCACATCATCCATAATTATGTCGCCACTTCTCCACGGTTGTGTCTAAATGGGCACAAACTCGTACTTCGCCGGTCTCATACACGACGGTCGTGAAGACTTCATCCTGCACAGACCCTCTGGTTCTGTTCAAAAATTTCTCCAACCAGCCTAGACACTGTTAACTGAAACCTAACTGTTTGCACTCCCGCCTTTGGGACCTCCCACCCAACAAGCCCGTCACTGCGCATGTAAATACATCCCACACTCGGACGAAAATACGGTGTGAAGTGCAGAGATAGCCTATAGTTCCCGGGGTGAGAAAACAAAACCGCAATCGTATTTACCCCAAAACTCACAACTCTCGCACCGGGCACAATGTAACGTTGGTCACAAACCCGGTAGATCGACAAGTTTTTTTGAGTGAAAACCTGATGCAAACAGTTTGATGATCTACCTAGCATCGTGACTACCTTCGCCTCCTCAGAGGAAGAGAAGTCATATGGACCTCCGGGCAGCAACACGTAACTCACGGCTGATTCCCTCAGCCAACTGAGATACGACTGGGCGCTAAGTCCACCTTGGTAGAGTAACTCGTTCGTCGGGAAGTCGTCCTGCCTGAACCAACCCCTAACAATTGGTATCGACGACGCCGGCAAAAAGTAGTCCCCGAAATGGCTCGCCGAGTCGACCACT
>JABEUO010000093.1 GCA_013044415.1 Acidimicrobiaceae bacterium | reverse complement strand
GCAACGTTTGAGCGCAGGTCTCAGGGCTTCGCCCTGGTGGGGCTCTACATCCCCATGGCTAAAGCCAGGGGCATTCCGCCCCACACCCCATTCTGGTAAGGGGAGAAAGTGGGGCGCAAATTAATCTGAAATCCTCTGCTCAATGGCAATAGAAAAAAATGGAGTGACTAGACAACTGGCGAAACTAACCTATTTCCTTCAGGTCAGCTTGTGAATCAAGTAATGTCGGCACGTAGACTCGCACGTAGATCCCAATTAAACCGAGCAATGACTCCCTCGAATTTATCCATAAAGGCCATCAATTCAGCTAGTGGCCCTACATTACGGCCGCTACAATTAACTCCGGAGGAGATCATCAGCTCATGAATGACACGCCATCGGAAGGCAACCATGACGAAGTTCCCCCAAATGCGAAGGGGCCAACAGAGCCAACCAAGGGACGCGCAAGAAGGAGACTAAGGTTAATACAGCTAATCGTTGGCGTGATCCTGGTCCTCGTTGCAGCGATCGGCATCGGCTACCCACTGTATTGGAACCATAGGTCGTCCATCGGTTCACAAACCATCCTCAAGGGACAAATTCAAAACATAAAGCGAGTGCTAAATTCTCCCTCTGGTAGCACTTGTGCAGCAATGCCGGGGCCCGGAATCCTCGACATTCCGAAACTTGGCCTTTTCGCTTCAGTGGTACAGGGTATCGACCCGGTCACCTTAGAGACTTCAATAGGTCACGACCCCAGTACCCCTTGGCCGAGTAAAACTGGTACCGGCCTGCTGGCAGCCCACGACGTTAGCTTCTTTTCACAAATTGACAATCTCCAGGTAGGCGATGAAATCAAATACGTCGTGCCATGCGGGGTGATGGTCTTCACGGTCACCGGGCATCAAGTCACCCACCCGGGCGCAATCTTCAAGTTCGGTGCCGTCGGCGGAGTGGTGCTAGATACCTGCTGGCCCACTACGGCACTCTTCTACACTCCTACGCGATACATAGTGACCGCTAAGTATCTCAAAACTGTTCCGGTTTCGACCGAAAATCTGAAGCAGCCCACGGAATCGACGGTGGCAATTCCTAACCTCGTCGTACCCGCTCCACCAACCCTCGTTCAGCAAGGAATTACCCTATCGACCAACTCCCAGATGATGGGAACAATGAGTTTCTCGGGTTCGCCAAGTTCTACCTTCATCCAATCTCCCGCCACTCTCAGCTTTGAGGCTTCAGGGCTGAACCTCTGGTTTGCAATGCTCCACTCTCTGTCGCAAAATCGGCCGGACTGGCTTAAACTCCTCGGTCCAAATGTAAGCTTCCCCGCACAATTGATGGGTCAAAAGCTCTATTCCACTACCCCTCTTTTTGTAAATGAAATAGTGAAAACTACAACTCCGGTTGGAATAACACTTACAACTACCCTCAATGGCAAATATCCCGTAGTAGTTCACGAGAGCGTGGAGGGCAACAAAATCGTCGTAACTGGACTTTCTGTCTCCTGATCGGAAATGAGGCAAACAACGCCAGATCTACTCGCTGGTTAACAGGCACGTCAAGAAGGCTAATTCGGACCTAAGTATCTCTAATAAGTGCCTCTAAGGTTAGCGCTGGCAAGCCCCGGGGGATCAGAGGAGCTCATCGAGAAACCGATTCAACCTGACCATTGTTTCCGAGTCAAACGCCTTACCCTCTGATGCGATCGCAACCTTTATACGGCTATATGTTTCCGCCTCCATGCCGCAGTCTCGGCAAAGTTCCAGATGGTAGCTGATCGCTTCGACGAGTACTTCGTCCCTAAGTTCGCTATCGAGATATTGCTGCAGGCATCGGGCGGCAGTTCTGCAGTGAATTGACTTTGGATGATCATCGTCCAAGCCGTGATCGATCATTGCTCACCTCCGATTAGCCCCTGCTCTGCTAACACCTCTTTCACCTGTCGTCTTCCACGATGAAGACGACTCATTATCGTCCCTACGGGAACCCCCATTACGTCGGCGGCCTCCTGGTAGCTGAGACCGTCGATATCTACAAGCTCAACCGCTATCCGGTAGTGGCTGGAAAGGCCCAGAATCGCCTTCTTTACACTGGCGACAAAATCATTGCTCTCAGCGAGATCCTGAGGACTAGCCTCCAGGGAGCTATCAGGATGCTGCTCCAAGGTCTCGGCATCGCCCGAAAGTACCGGCCTGCGCTTCCGGCCGGCATTGATGGCCGTGTTTCGCAGTATCGTCAACAGCCACGCTCTCAAGTACCTGCCGTCGAACCTATCCCAGGCCCTAAATGCCTTCGTTAGCGTCTCCTGGACTAAGTCCTCGGCTTCCGCTCCGCTGTATGACCTGGCCACGTGCAACAGGATTGGAATCTCGGGCCGAACGGACTCGGCGAATTCGGGCCTATCAGCTTGGAGTATTTCGGGGAGAGCTCTTGACGAACTCGTAACATTGGCACCAATCGCATCGATACCATCTGACTCAGAAATAACACTCACCTCGCCGAGTTCATCGAAAGCGATCCGCTAGAAATATCATCAAAGCTGGCTACCGCCTGCCCGCATCCTTTATCTACCATACCCGCGTCGATCCGTTTGGAGGCTGAATGTTGCTTCTGCAAGCGCTCCAGCCTCGCACACCAGTACCACCAATGAGCAGGCCAGGAGTTAGCTCGGCTCGGCACATAGAAATTCCACCCTAAATCAGCACATTTGGATTCAAGGTTCTGCCTGGATTGAAGATAGCTATCAAATCACGCATCCTCGCCAACTCCCATTCTGTGCGAACAAGTGACAGGAACTCCTTCTTTAGCGTCCCAATACCGTGTTCGGCCGTTATCGATCCGTCTAGTTCCGCTACTCTGCGATAAATCTCCACCTCGGCCAGGTCCAAAACTTCCTCTTCGGCAAGCAGATTTACATGAATATTTCCATCTCCTAGATGGCCAAATCTAATTACATCAAGACCGCCAGCGAGATCTGACTGCACTTCGTCCACGGCTCGCCACAGGTCGCCGAGTGCTGATACCGGAACGGATAGGTCTAGTTTCAGTGGTTCTCCAACCCTTTGGATAGATTCGGTAATTGACTCCCTCCATTGCCAAAGTCCCGACCAACTGGTGTTATCGATTCCTAGAAGAGTCGACTGCAACTGCGGAGCGAGCAAAGTCCCCTGGAGGATCTCCATCAGTTCATCGCCGGCACCTGCGTTGGATGAAATTTCCAACAGAACTGCCACCTCGAAGGTTTCCCGAATAGGGAAAACAACTCCTTTGACCTCTTCGACAATTCGGATCGCCCGCCTTGAAATCATCTCGATAGCAGAAACTGCCTCAGTCATTCGACGTACCTTCCCAGCGAAGGCTACGGCGTCAGCTATCGTCACGAAGGGTACCATCGCCACGGCCTTTGAATTTAGCACCGGAACAAGGCGCAGAGTCAGCTCCGTTATCACCCCGAGTGTCCCTTCCGAGCCCACGATAAGCGGGGTAAGTGATATACCGCTGTTGTCCTTGATCAAGGGTGCGCTTCGTGGGGACTCAGTCCCGTCCCCCCAAACACATCTGAGTGAGATCACTGACGAACGCATCGACCCATAGCGCAATACGTGGAGTCCACCTGCATTTGTGGCCGCCATGCCACCTAGGGTAGCAGTTCCTCGTGAGGCTAAGTCCACTCCCAGGGTCAAGTTGTACTTCATTGCCTCCCTTTGAAGCCGCTCCAAAGTCACGCCGGCGTCTACCGTGGCGACGAGAGTATCCGGATCGACCGCACACCTGGCGCACAATCGACCCAAGCTGAGGAGTACCTCTCCTTCCAGTGGCACCGAGCCACCAGAGAGTGATGTGTTGCCCCCTTGTATCTGGAGCTTAATGTGATGATTGATCGCCGCCTGAACCACATCCAAAACGCCTTGATGATCCCTTGGGCGGACGAGCAGATCACATTTACCGCTAACTCGTCTGGTCCAATCGGTTGTAAAAGCCGCGATCAACTCCGGATCTCGCACGATCGCGCCCGGATCAAGCTTTGTGCTAATTTCTTCGACGAAGTTATCCAAGTTAGAATTGCTCACCGCTTCAGGCTACAGCCTCTAATTTCATTGCTGCTTATGGTTCGCATCGAAGGATATCAACTTCGTTTCTCCTCCAATCTACGGCAGAGTGGAAGAGTGGCTAGCTAGAGTGCGTTAGGGCGTGCTCTATCCCTTAATTTTCGCCTACTGCAGGCCCTTGGCGTAACCACTGCCGAGACTAGGTGGAATTCAAATCCTTCTTTCTGGCGTCTTGGGACGGCAGCCTTTGATCACCGGGTTAACGCCTCCCAGCGAGTGTCGCATTAAATGGGGTTGGTTGAATTGGATTCAGCATCGAGGCACCTGTTATCGAATTCAGAGATGTGCCGTGGAACGAAAACATGCTCGGATGCCGACCAACAACCCGAGCATACTCGGCTCAATCAGGCAGATTTGATCCGCCTAGACGATACTTAAAAGGAGATGTAGCTCCACCAAGTAAGTTTGGTTCTAAGTACCTATCCAGGTAAACCACCCAGTGACCACCGATCGGCTAATTCGCCCAGCTTCCTTGCCACTCCCTGAGGGTCGTTAACGGGACCAATCCCGACCGTCTTTTTCCGAGCGTGATGTCCGAGCAAGACAGTAATGGCTGACTTCGGAACATCCAGCGAATCTGATAAAAAGCTAATTAGCTGCTCGTTGGCCTTGTTTTCTTTAGCTGGTGCCGTCAAAGCAACCTCCAACCGTTCATCCCTGACTCCTTTGACCTCAGTGCGCCGAGAAGATGGCTTTACTAGCACGTAGACCTTCAAGCGATCGCCATCGGGCTTCAAAAATGAATTGTCCTGCAAGGAATCACCTCGAAATGTCACCTGGAATCAGTACATACACGGCGATGGTCCAAAGTGAAGCCTGATAAAACGAATCTGCGATCATCACCAGACAATTAGCTAGTTTGACTCAGGAGAGGTCGGCGAGTCTTTCGGCCACGTCGTAGAGGGTCGCATCAAAGTCCATTAGCAACTTGAAGGTCTCTCTGGCTAGGGCAACATTACCCGCGCTTTCGTAAAGTCCCGCCAGTACATAAATTTGCCTAAGGTCATGGAGTCTTGGTCGTCGATCGTGTCCAAGCGCGGTCTCTAGAAGGGCGATTGCTTGAGCGGCCTGGCCAGACTCGGCGAGGTACGATGCATAAACAATCCTCCCTTCGGCGACCACTTCCGCCCCAGGAGAGGCCTCTTTGAGTCTTTTCCAAACCGCCTCAAGTTCCTCCGTGCGGCCCAAAGCTCGATAGCAGTCGGCTATCACTGGATCTTGCAAACTTGACCCAGTCAGCTGGTAACAGTGCTCCAAGCGCTTAATTGCATCTTGCCACTTACCCAGCCGATATTCGGTGAGTCCGATCAGTTCAATAGCGGAAATGAAATCGGGTGCGACCTCCAAGACATTCAGCAGCTTTGTTCGCGCCTCACCATATCGATCGTGCTCATAAGCGTCTATTGCGTCGACCATGTTTCTGGCAGCGAGGGATCTCAGGCGCTTCACTCCGGCCTCTGCGAGCTCACTCTCCACCTGCTTATACATCGCATCGAGTTTCTTGGAACTCCGCCTAGGCGGGGCAACATAGCGGAGGTTGCGATTTGGCTTGGCGGTATCTTCTCTGACCCACACCTCGGCTTTACTGTCGGGCAGCGCATGTCCGACCGACTTCAACTTAGCATCCTCGGCTTGTGAGGGTTCTTCGAGGGCAATCTCCTGATCCCTAAGCGACTTGCGAACTAAAGAGCCATAGCTCTTAAGCGAGTCCTCGACCGAGGCTTCGTGCTCAAAACGACCACTGTCCGACCTCGATGACCCTCTTTCGACTTCTCGACCTTCTAGTCTTGGAGACCGACTGCTCGAGTCACTCTGTCGTCCGGAGGAGTAGCGGCCCTCTTGGTTGCGGTCACCCCGGTAGGATGAACCGCGATCGTAGCGACCTCGGTCAGATGAGTCCGATGGCCTCGAAGAACCGTATCTAGATGGT
>JABEUO010000092.1 GCA_013044415.1 Acidimicrobiaceae bacterium | reverse complement strand
CTCTTCAAAGATTGCCCAGGGGTCTGGATAGTTCTGAAGCCGCTTCGAAAGTTTTCGTCCGTCAGAGCCGAGTAACACTCCGTGGGCCATGCAGTGCTCAAAAGGTGGTTTGTCGAATATTGCCACCGAAAGAACGTGCAGGGTATAGAACCACCCCCTGGTCTGTCCGATGTATTCAACAATGAAGTCTGCGGGAAAGTGGTCCTCAAAGGGTGCTTTGTTTTCAAACGGATAGTGCAACTGGGCGTATGGCATCGACCCGGATTCAAACCAGCAGTCCATGATGTCACTCACTCGGCGCATCATTGACTTTCCGGTTGGGTCGTTTGGGTTGGGCCGAATGATCTCGTCGATCGCCGGTCGATGCAGGTCATCCGGTTTGACCCCGAAGTCCGCTTCGATCTCGGCTAGTGAGCCGTATACGTCGATCCTTGGGTAGTTGGGATCGTCCGATTTCCAAACGGGGATAGGCGTTCCCCAGAAGCGATTCCTGGTAATCGACCAGTCCCTGGCGCCTTCGAGCCACTTGCCAAACGCCCCGTCTTTTACGTGGCCGGGAACCCAGTCGATCTCCTGGTTCTTCTCCAAGAGGCGATCCTTTAGGGCAGTCACCTTGATAAACCATGAACTTACCGCTTTGTAGATCAGTGGTGTATCGGTCCTCCAGCAGTGTGGGTAGGAGTGGTCGTATGACTCTTGCCTGAATAGAACTCCCTTTTCCTTTAGCTTTTCTATCAAATAGGCGTTAGCCTCAAAGACCTGCATCCCAGCTATGTCGCCCATCTCTGCGGTATAGCGGGCTCGGTCGTCGACCGGGCAGACGAGCGGAATTCCAGCCGCTTCGCAGGCAATCTGATCCTCTTCGCCGAAACCTGGTGCCATCTGAACGGCGCCGGTTCCTTCGTCGATTGCCACGAATTCCGCTGCGATTACCCTAAAGGCACCCGGGATCTCCTTGAAATAGTCGAAGATCGGCTTGAAGCGTCGCCCAACCAGATCGGCCCCTTTAAAGCGAGCGACTTCGGTACCTCCTTCGAGTTCCGTCTGGTAGTGCTCCCTTCGGGACTCGGCGATTATGTAAGTTTTCGACGCTAATTCGATGGCGAGATAATCGATCTCAGCCCCCACCGCGAGGGCGAGGTTGGAGGGAAGAGTCCACGGAGTAGTAGTCCAGGCGAGCACCCTGGGTGACCCGGCGATCTCCTTTATCGGACAGTTAGGGTCACTGAGCAGCTCGAACTCGACGGTTACCGCCGGGTCTATCCTGCTTCGATAGGAGTTGTCCTGTCTCGTTTCGAAGTTGGAGAGCGGTGTTTCGCACTCCCAGCAGTAGGGTAGGACCCTGTAGCCTTCATAAGCGAGACCCTTTTTATAGAGTTCTTTAAACGCCCAGATAACGGACTCCATGAACGTGATGTCCATCGTCTTGTAGTCGTCGTAGAAGTCGACCCATCTGGCCTGTCTCGTTACGTACCTGTGCCATTCGTCGGTCGTTCTGTAAACTAGGGAGCGGCAGTGATCGTTGAATTTTCCAATTCCTAAAGCTTCGACCTCCTGACGTCCGCTAACCCCCAGTTCCTTTTCTGAGGCCATCTCCGCAGGGAGTCCGTGACAGTCCCATCCGAATCGACGTTCGACCCTTCTGCCCCGCATGGTCTGATACCTCGGTATTGCGTCCTTTACGAAGCCGGTGAGGAGGTGGCCATAATGAGGTAATCCGTTTGCAAACGGGGGTCCGTCGTAGAAGACAAATTCGTTGCTTCCTGCGGGATTCTTTTCTACCGAGGCTTCGAAGGTTTTGTCCCGCTCCCAAAAGTCCAGGATCTTCTTTTCGATAGCTGGCAGATCCAGTTGGCCCTGAATATGCGGGTAGAAATGGGTATTTTTATTATCGGCTGAGTCAATTCGACGCTTGGTCATTCGTCCAGGATAGTCTGCGGTTGTCGATCGTCATTGTGCTGGCATAACTTCATGCTGCACGGGGTTTAGATAAGTCGATTAAGGTATAGCACGCGTTCTAGCTGTGGCCATATATTCTGGTGTGCTGGTTCGGACGCCTAAGTCACTAATTTTGTGGCTACTGTGGCCATCATGTGGTGACGCATACAACAGAGGGGACCTCAGGTAGAAGTTGGAAAAGAGCACCAAGAACAAGACCCAACCTAGCGGGAATGGGTCGAGTGACAGCGCCGAAGTCGTTCTTCCATCGCTGGCCGAATTGACCGACGAGGAACTCGAGGCTCTAAGCGATGAGGAGTTTTTAGCCGGACAGGGCGAGCTACTGCTAGCGGAGAAGAACTTGCTCCTTGAACAGGCGGCGAGTCTCAAGCTGGAGGCGGAGCGTCTCGCCCAAGAGGCAGAGCCGGGAGAGGTTCAGTTTGACGAGGAGTCCGGTGAAGGTGGAACCACTACGGTTGACCGGGAGCGCAATTTAGCCCTGGCCGCGCAGGCCCGAGCGGGAGTCGACGAGATCGACGAGGCGCTTAGGCGAATGGCCGGAGGACATTACGGGGTGTGCGCTAACTGCCACACACCTATTCCGAGGGCAAGACTCAGGGCCCTTCCCTATGCTCGTCTCTGCGTAAAGTGCAAGGCGGGCGGTCTTTCCGCACTTCGTTAGTGAGGGGGAGGGTGTCGCAGGGAAAGCTCTTTGGGCTTAAGCGTTGGCTGCTAGTCGGTTCGGTTACCGCAGCAGTAGTCGCAGTGGATCAACTCTCCAAGAGCTGGGCACAGTCGCACCTGGCATCCCACAGCATCTCAATCTTTGGGCCAGTCAAGCTGAGGCTCGAATATAACACCGGCTTCGCCTTCTCGCTTGGTCGGGGGCATCCCTATATAATTGCTATATTCGTTCTACTCGCCCTGGCTGTGCTCGCATACGCGACCTTTAAAGTTGCAAAGACGACGATGCTAATTGGGATAGCGCTCCTGGCGGGTGGGGCTTTGGGCAACTTTGTCGACCGGATATTTAGGAATAACGGTGGCGGAGTAATCGACTTCATCTATTTAAGGTTCTGGCCTACCTTCAACATCGCGGACGCCGCTGTAGTACTCGGCGTAGTGGTAATTGCTTTTGGGCTCAGGCATAAGCCATAGGGGCATTTCAGTGGGTAGTTATCCGAGTTTCGTCGTTCCACATTCTTTAGAGGGTGTGAGGGTAGACCGATGTCTATCGATGCTTCTCGGTCTTCCAAGGACGGCAGTCGCCAAACTCGTGGCCAACGGCGACGTCTTCCTCGATGGTCTGGTAGTTGACAAGGCATCGGTTCAGGTTGAGGCGGGGCAGACCCTTAGCGCAATGGTCAAAGACGAGGAGGCAATCCCAACGGAGGCCGCCCGCGCTTCGACCACTGTGGACCTGGTCTATTTCGATGGCGATGTCGCCGTGATAAATAAAAGGGCAGGTCAAGTCGTTCACCCTGGTTCGAATAACACCACCGGGACTATGTCGCAGCGTCTATTGTCACTCTTTCCCAGAATTGATGGCCTTGGTGCGCCGGGTCGTTTCGGTGTGGTCCATCGACTAGATAAGGGGACGAGTGGACTGATGCTTTTTGGCCTTTCGCAACAAGGTTTCCAAGGACTTTCCGAGATGATCAAAGAGCATCAAGCCCAAAGGACATATTTGGCCCTCGTAACCGGGTTAGTCGAATTTGACGAGGGTGTCATTGACGCACCTATCGCCCGATCGATTCGTGAGCCGCTCAAGATGGCGGTGTCGCGGTCGGGCCGATCGGCGGTCACCCATTATAAGGTCGAAAGGCGTTTCGAAGGGACTGGCGAATTTACCCTTTTGAGGTTGACCCTAATGACGGGGAGGACACATCAGATAAGGGTTCACCTTTCAGCGGTAGGCCACCCGGTGGTAGGGGATCCCACCTACAAAGGAAAGTCGATTGAGAAGCTCAATCGGCCGTATCTTCATTCATGCCGACTCGAGTTTTCCCATCCGACCAATGGTGTGTCGATGAAATTTGAGGCCCGTCTTCCAGGGGATCTGGAACTTGTACTCAGCGAGCTTGAAAAGGCGCGCTAAATGGCATCCCTGTCGATATCTGGATCGAGTTACTCCAGTGGGGGATATTTTTTCTAATAGTGCCTGCCCCCGCTTTATAGTAATATTCGGGTCTAGGTGGAGTGATGGGGGGCGAGTAGTGGCCGAATTATTCATAGATGGAGACAAGATAGTTCTTTCGATGTCTAATATTGAACCAACGGGAGCGCAATCCCCTTCCGTAAGGGAGGGGTCAAGCGACCTAATTCTTTTTCGGTCTACCTGATTTACGGCTAGGGAGTTTCTG
>JABEUO010000091.1 GCA_013044415.1 Acidimicrobiaceae bacterium | reverse complement strand
TTCTGATCAGCATTTCTGATCAGCTATGCATGTGGTCAGGTCTATATACGTCAGGTCCGTCAATGTGGTGTAATAGCCAGTGACTTCGCTAGCCGTTAGCAAATACCGAAAGGTCCGGGCCGACAATAACCGTGATGTCCTCCTCGGGAAGGGTGAGCGGAACCGACGACGAATACGGGGCGACCGATGCTTGGCCCAGAGCCAAATCCTGCGCAAGGGTGATCGCTTGGTATCTGAATCCAGAGGAGTAGTAGACCATCGACGCAGAAGCCTGAGAGTTTGCATTCACCGGGGCAACCACGTCGTATCCCTTTGAAGCTAGGTAGTTAGTGATCTTGCCGGCTAATCCGGGTACCTGAGTACCATTAGCGACCCTCACGGTCACGCTCGAATAGGCGTTAGTAGTAGAGGGTGACAAGACGATCGTGGTGGTGGTAGAGGAGGTCGTCGGCGGCGGGAGGGGAACAGTAGTCGACGTCGTTGATGGTGGCTTGGTATTCGCTGGCTTGGTATTCGTTGGCTTGTTAGTCGAGGTATGCGATGGAACTTGGGTAGGCGTGGTTACCCCGTTAGTGGTGGTTGTACTTGGCACAATGGCTTGGGTCGAATTGACAGAAGCCGAATTGAGGAGGCCATATCCGATCCCCGCCTGTGCGACAACCAGCGCAAAACCGATCAGTGGTCGCGAACCTTTCACAGTTCGCGCCTGCGGAGATATCCAAACCCGACCTTGGGATCCTGCACCGACAAAAGACAAAAACTCCGATCGAAAATCACTACTCGGATCATATAGCGCCAAGGGGTGGCATCGACTCAATGTCTGACCGCTAAAACTTGAGTCTTTGCCTATCAACTTTTCTAAGTTTTCTGAAATAATCTTTTCTAAGTCAGGTTAAGCTAATTGTAACAACTGAGTGGCGTGCAGAGAAAAGGAGCACAGAATGCTGATGAAGATCGATCCAATGAGGCACTTTGAGGGTCTGGCGAGCGCGATGCTCTCCGATTCCTACAGCACTTCGGGAATCGACGCATACCGAGACGGCGACGTCTACTACGTCGACATCGATCTACCAGGATTTGACCCAGAGCAGATCGAAGTCGTGGTCGAGAACGACATCCTCTCCGTTAGCGCAGTTAGAAACGGCACTAGGAGAAATGGAGCCGAAGTTCTCCTATCAGGTCGTTACCACGGAAAGTATCAGCGTTCAATCCGGCTAGCGGAACACCTAGACACCCAAGCGGTGACGGCGAGGTATGACTCTGGCGTGCTGCAGGTTCGGATACCGGTCCTCGCTTCGGCCAAAGCCAGGAAGATCCAAGTTGAAGTTACAGAGCATCTAAACGGTTCAGAAGTGGCTCAAGGCTCTCTAAATCAACAAGAGGTCACGGTTTAGTCCAATAGATGTGGAACATCGACTCAAAGGCGATTAGATTCGTTGAGTCGGCCGGTGTGGCGCAGCTGGTAGCGCAGGCGATTTGTAATCGTCAGGTCGTCGGTTCGAGTCCGACCACCGGCTCTATATATAGCTTGCGTCTGGATGTGAGATGCGACTAAGAAGTGGACGTTCGTGCCCTTTGGTCATCGAAGCAACCCTGTGAGTTAGCTAGCGCGTAAAAAGTCCCCCCAGATGATGTTTGCAATTCTCGAGTCTCGTCATTGAGATCAGTTCTGAGAATTTATTTCAGTCTTGACGGCACAAATTGCGCAATTTCCTCGGCAAAAACCCAACCGGGGGCTAATTGTGCCGAATCACCCTATCAAAGAGGGGGCAAACGCCCCTAGCTCGATGTTTTCCACTTCGATGCCAGCTTTCTTGGGTGTTTACTCGGTGTTCCTATAGGTAATTTTCTGGTGCTACCTAGTCAGCATTGGCCCCGCCTCAAGTGGAATTGCCCCCGTCGACTAGGTGCTACTCGGGTTGGGCATAATAAAGTCCGGCGGCATAATAAACCCGTGGTAGGACCCTTGAGTGTTGTTGCGGCCGTGGCTGTTGCGGTCAGTATGATCATTATCCTTGCGGTATCGGCGATAGTCGTTCTGCTGATCTTTTCGGCCTTGACCTATGGGTCAACGACCAAAAGATCTAAGGTCAAGGCGCACAAGATGCTCGAAGAGAAGCTTCTACGCCTTCTTCGCCGGGACATTTCAATCCTGGAGAGCGAAGAGGTCGTATGGGAGTTGCTTAAAGATACCTCAAGTAGGTAGTAGGCTAATAGACCGCCGCTGGTCAAACCCTAGATACCTTTGAAGGCACCCTCGATCACTTCCAGTTTGGCCATTGCATCTCGGACAATCGGGATCTGGGCGACGACGGTGGTACCTTCGCCTAAGCGCGAATCAATGGTTACTTCACCGCCTATCGAAGTAACTCTCTCCCTCATTCCCAGCAGGCCTAAGTGACCCTCTGAGATACCTTCGACCGCGTTCCAATCAAAACCATCTCCGTCGTCGGAAATGGTAAGTCGAAGCCAGTTGTCGCTGAACTCCACCTCGACCGAGAGGTTGTTTGCGTTTGCGTGTCGGACGGTATTGTTGATCGACTCCTGCACCACCCTAAAGGCCACGAGTTCAAGGGCTTGCGCCAAGCGAACTTGAGTACCGAGCACCCTGAGGCTCCCCTTGAAGTTGAACTGGTCCTCCGAATCGGCGATTAGACCCGAAAGTGCGGGAACAAGTCCGAGTTGATCCAGCGCAGGTGGTCGAAGACTCCTCGCCATGCTCCTGAGGCTATTCGCAGCCTGCAATGCTTGATTCCTCGTCTCCGAGAGTGCATCGACTACCTCGGTCGGCACCCCCTGGGTTTCACCCAAGAGTTCCAGGCGCCTGGCCAAGTGTAAAAATAGCTGCAAAGGTTCGTCGTGTAGTTCCCTCGAGAGCTGTTTTCTCTGCTCCTCCTCCGCCTCCACTACCAGCTCAGCGTATTTACGGATCCTCAACCTCTCACGACGCTCTGCGGTCACGTCCTCCAAGACCACCTGGGTCAGTTCCTCACCCGAACTATCCCCAAAGGCGACTAGATCCACCCGATACTCCTTGCCGTCACCGGGTGAGACGACGGTATCTTTTACCATGTCGAGTCCGCATTTGGTATCCAGAAGCTCCTCGACCGAAGCACCGACAACGTCTTCCCCAAATATCTTCTTGGCCGCCGGATTGATGTCTCGTACACCGCAGTGAGAGTCTACGACGAGGATCGGAGAGGCATTGGCATTGAAGAGTTGTCGGTACCTCGCCTCGGCGAGCAGTCTCTCCAAGGTGGCATTTTCCACCCTAGAGTGGGTCTCCCTCTCCGCCTCTACCCTCTGACCGACGATAAATGCCACCACCTCAACAAGGATGAGGCTCAACACATCGGATCCGGCGTGGCCCTTGTCGTGGGGCAGGAGAAGATCTGGCAGCCAAAGCACCCCTGCCCAGAAGCCAGTAGCCGCCGAGCCAGAGAGTCCAAAGTGCAAGGCGGCATAGCCGACCGGCAGTATCAACAGCGCTACTGGTATGCCATCTGGAAAGCCCGACAACTTGTTGTAGTTCATGTCGACATAGAGGTGGGTCAAGGCGATAAAGACAACCATCAGCTGCACCAGCCAGAACCGGTAATCAGAGGTCGGTGGGTGGCCCACCTTCTTGGCTATCGTTCGCCACTGCTCCCTACGAATCTTGGTCGCCATGGTCATCGGGTAGTAGGTGATTTGCGATTGCGTAAAGTGCCGCCTCGGTCCTCGAGGAGACGCCCAGCTTGGTGAGGACGTTCGATACATATCCCTCGACTGTCCGCAGGGAAAGTCCTAGCTGGTTTGCGATCGACTTGTTAGTTGATCCCCGAGCGATCTGTCCCAACACGTCTGCTTCCCGGGGTGTAAGTACCGAGTTTGGCGCTACCGGATCTCCACCCCTGCGCTTTGCCAGCCGCAGTGAAATT
>JABEUO010000090.1 GCA_013044415.1 Acidimicrobiaceae bacterium | reverse complement strand
CATTATTGACTTGGCATTATTGACTTGGCATTATTGACTTGGCATTATTGACTTGGCATTATTGACTTGGCATTATTGACTTGGCATAGTTAAGACATACTTGACTAGACATAATTGAAATATCCTCCGGAAACTTCGCCCAGATGTTTGATCTTCTTGTGCCGAATAGCAGGCCTTTCCCGGTACGAATATCCTGCGATCTGTATTGCAACCCTGGATGCCGCGGCAAACAGAGCATGGCAAAAACTAGTCAGGAACTCACCTGACGAAAAAATGAACTTGACCGAACCAGCCCAACCGAGCGTCAGATCCACAACCTCGCTATACAACGTGCGATCATCCAACTATCAAGTAATCCAGGGCACGGTGACTTTGATTCGTCTCATTTCGAATCCCAGTATTCACCGCCTCCAAAGATTCCAATCTGGCAGCCCAGTATCGTCAAGTGCGATCCGAATCTCAACCTAGCGCAAGCTTCCCTGGTGACTCACCTAAAGGCACTCGACCTCGAATAACCTAGCTAGTACGTAGGAATAGAGCGACCCAAGGAACTCGAACCACCTGCTACTCGAGCCCCTTACAATTCGAGTAACTAATGATTCGATTAACTAATGGCTTGAGTCCAGGGTGTTAATCAATCCCTTGAGGGCCAACTCATAGCCGTAGATTCCGAGTCCTGCTATCTGACCAATTGCAAGAGCGGCTAGCACAGAGCTGTGGCGAAAAGTCTCGCGTGTGTGGATATTAGAGATATGGATTTCGACAAAAGGAATCTTTATGGCCGCAAAGGCATCTCTAATCGCATAGCTATAGTGGGTGAAGGCACCAGGATTTATGATTATTCCGTCGTAGTTGCCAAAAGCCTCATGCAATCGGTCGATTATTGCGCCTTCATGATTTGATTGGAAGAAATCGAGGTTCACCTCCAGGTCATTAGCGACGGCACGGAGTCGACTTTCCACGTCCGCCAGTGACTCAGAACCATAGATGGTGGGTTCACGCCTCCCGAGCATATTCAGGTTTGGCCCGTTGACTACCAGCACTTTTTTCATCGTCGATTGCCTTTCAACTCACTTAGGGTACAAATCGATAACCCTAAAACACTTCCAAAGTTCTTGTCTTCATGACAAATATCGAATTTCCCGTAGATGGGTGGCTATCTGTTGCGCAAGTTCTGCAGAACCAGCTAGCGTCGAAGTCTACTCACCAGTGACATACTGTCACGGTGACTTCAACCGTCGTCATGACTACTCCGCCTATTCAGGATCCTTCTAACAGTTCAAAAACAGAGCCATCGGGAAGACAGATCCAATTTGGACCCTTCTCATGAACTACCGCCCCGAACTCTTTCGCTCTGTACAACGCTGCTTGGACGTCTGTGACCCTAATTGCAAGATGCGCCAGGCGTCCTTCGGTTCTCTTATGATCGGGATCTGAAATTAGCTGTATCACGCCTTGAATCCAGAGCTGCGATGGTCGCTCGGGATCCCCTTCCAGGGCGGATACCTCCATTTTGAATACCCGTTTAAAAAAACGAACATAAAAATCGATGTCCTCGACCCTCATCGCAACATGATCTAGCGATGATGGATTCGTATTTGGCAACATCACCTCCATCCTCCTAGGTTTCAAAGCGACTCAATCAAAACGCTACCTCTGGGCCGAGTAGGACTCAAACCTTACGGCCGAGAGTCCAGCGATAGGTGGCTGGCTCAGAATTTCAGCTCCAGGTAACTGCACGGGCAGTTGCTGTAGATCGACCGACCCGAATAGTATTGACCGCCAGCCCAGTTAGCTCTTGTCCTGTTATCCTGCGCCATCAGTTAGTTGAGATTCGATTAGTAATGGTCCTGGCGTTGATACTCGACGATTAAGGGCCGACAACTCCGATACCCCTCACCCCCCGAAGCACAGGCTCCGATCTTCGGAATCAGTACACAACCCATCAAAACTTAACAATCTGCGCCTTTAGGGCGAACGTTGATCCCATCAATGCAGATCCTGTCGCACCTTAGAGAACAACTCGCCAACCAACTCGGCCAATGCCTCGGAGATCCGCTTCAAATCGGTTTCCCGCGTGAAGTGGAGAGAAGTGACGGGTCATTTTGAATCCCTATGAATCACCCTGAAAACCACCCCTAGCATCACTCAAGACTCGACTCATGCGGTGTCCGACTGAGGTCGCCTAATCCCCTACCCGCATTGCAACCAGAGGCGACAACCGACCATATTTAGCCTCCGCCCGCTCGAATCCGAAGCCGCCCTTCGTATCGGCAGCCCTGCCCGGCTACCGTCTGGTACCTTGTGTGGCCACAATTGGTTTCAATTGGCCACACATTCCGCCCTGAGCAGAGACCGGTTAGGCTACTGCCCTCTTCTTACCTCTCATCTGGTCTAGGTAAACGGCGGCTATCAAGACCGCTCCGACCGCCACCTCTTGCCAAAATGGTGGGACATTAATCACTATCAACCCGGTGAGCAAAACTGCGATGATACCTGTACCAAAGACACTTCCAAGGATCGAACCTCGTCCACCGAAGAGGCTCGTTCCACCGATAACCACCGCAGCAATTGCGCTCAGGTTATCAGTTGCGCCCGATGTAGGCGATGCTGCACCCAGTCTCCCCATGACGACAATGCCCGCGATCCCTGCGAGGAGTCCCGCCAAGACGTACACCTTGAAGAGGTGCATCTTGTCGTTTATCCCAGCCCTAACTACCGCTTCACGCGAATCCCCCAGGCTAAGGGTGTGGGCGCCAAACTTCGTCTTGGCGAGTACAAAAGCGAGGATGACCGTTACTACGGCGCCCATCGCAACTGGGACGGGGATCCATCCTGCAATATTGGCATTTCCGATCCTGGCGATTGAGGATGGAATAGCCGATATCTCCTGACCACCGTTCAATAGATCGGCTAGCCCGGTTGCCATGCCGAGAGTTCCGAGGGTTACCACGAAAGGTGGGACGTTAGCCCAAGCGACCAAGGCACCATTGAGAGCGCCTAGCAGTGCGGCGAACAAAAGCGCTACCGCAAATCCGACTACGACTACCAAAATATTTGAACCAGTGCCCAAGGTGAACCAGTGTGTCATCGCCCATGCGCCGACCATCGAGGAGAAGCCCAGGTTGGCCCCCACCGAAAGGTCGATACCAGCGGTGCAGATTACGAAGGTCTCCCCAATGGCCACCAGTAAGACTTCAAGTCCGGTGTTGGACGTATTCAGCCAGCTAGCCCTAGAAAAAAAGGCTGGTGACTTCAGTCCAAAACCGATAATTAGCACTACCAGCAGGCCACCCATCCAGAGGTCGCGCATCGAGTCGCGACTGCCCTTGAACATCCCCTTCAGTCGAGAGGAAGCTACGCTGGACTCCTCTTTTCGAGTCTGTAGGTCTACCGCCATTATCTTCCTCCCTCGGATCCGGGATCGACAAGATCCGCTATTTTCGCTCCGGTGATATAGCCGATCAAGTTCTCACTCGTGAGTTCCGCCGATCCGAGGGTCTTTGCCACTTTGCCTAGGCGCAAAACCACGACTCGGTCACAGACCGCCATGACATCCTGCATCTGGTGAGAGATGAAGATGACGGCGATTCCTTCGGCCTTTACACGTCGAATAAGCTCGAGAACCTGTGCCTGCTGTTCGACACCCAAGGCACTCGTTGGTTCGTCTAAGAGCAGGACTTTTGATGTCCAAGCGGCCGCCCTAGCGATAGCCAAAGCTTGACGTTGTCCACCAGAGAGTTCCTTAGTGGCCAGCCTGACGTCTGGAATCCGGGTCCCCAGGCGGGCGAGTTCCCTGACGGTATGTTCCCGCATCGCCTTCTGGTCCAACCACCCCATAGTCTTGCCTAGAAAGCCCTTAGAAATCAGCTCCCGGCCGAGGAAAAAGTTTGATACGACATCCCTTTGCGCTGCGAGTGCAAGATCTTGGTAGACGGTTGCTATCCCGGCCTCTTTCGCCGCATGGGGAGTCGCAAATGACACCGCCTCGCCGTCGAGGACGATCTCACCCTCTGAGGGTGCAATCGCCCCAGACAGGATCTTCAAAAGCGTCGACTTGCCAGCGCCGTTGTCTCCAACTAGCCCCAAAACCTCGCCTGCGGCTACTTCAAGGGACACCCCCTGAAGGGCGTGGACGCCACCATAATGTTTCGACACGCCATTTACCGCCAAGCGCGCACTCATACCGATCCCCCTCTCATCGAGCAAATCGATCCTGTCGCTCGTTATCATCAAATTACTCCTCTGGAAAAACTAGAGCACACCATTGTTGCAAAACTGACTCCAAGTTCTCTGCGGATTCTTGTGTGAAATCTTTGACTTGGATTATCTAAACCGCCGAACCAGCCGCCTAAACGGTGCGAATTTGGAGTCGGCGTCTGGTTACACCTAAAGAAACCTTGAAGGCTTGGGCCCCAATGCTGGGGCTCCAAATGTCTTGCGCAGCATAGCTCATTTGGATGACGAGTGCTCGAAATCCCATTCCAGGCCCTCTGCGAACTTTCCACCCGTATTAGCCGAAGGAGCTGAAGCTCCATCGAAAGACACTTATGCCGATCTAAAACAACACTCTGCTGGTGAAATGGAACAAACTCACCGTGTGGGGTGCCCAAACCGACCCAGGCCAGCCGGGGCACCCTCACTTATTCGATGACTAGAGCTTGTAGAAATACTTCGAATAGCTAGCTAGCTTGGACTGCGCACTAGTAATAAGCACGTCAGGAAGCTGAACCTGGGCTTGAATGGCCGACTTGTTACCCGTGAGTAGGTCGTGGGCAAACTGTGCCGCCAGGACACCCTCTTGGGAAGCCTGCTGTGCAACGGTGGCGGCTATCTGCCCGGACTGCAGCATCTTGACCGTGTTGGGTCCTGCGTCAAAGCCGACGACCGTGACCTTGCCCGTCGTCCCATTTGCGGCAAATGCGTCCGCTGCACCTTCAGCACCGGTACCAGAAACCGAGAAGATCGCCTTAATCCCTGGATGGGCGAGCATGAGGGCGTTGGTCGCGGTAGTCGAATCAGCGATTGCCTGTCCCGTATATTGGACCGCTACAACCTGGATGTTCGGGTAGGCAGCCTTTAGCTCATTCTCGAATCCCTGGACCCGCAGCACCTGAGTAGTCGCCGTCGCCGAGAGGCTCAATACCGCTACCTGCCCAGAACCGCCGATCGCCTTACCGATGAAGTCAGCCGCCGCCTTACCACCGGAAAGATTGCTCGTGGTGATTTGGCTGGTGATCTGAGAGGTATTGCTGAGTGTGGTGTCCGTGGTGATCACTGGAATCCCAGCGCTCAAGCAGGTGTTGATCGCCGGCGCCATCGCTACCGGGTCAGTCGGAGAGACAACCAAAACGCTTGGGTGTTGGGTACATACACCGTCAACGATCGGAGTCTGGGCAGAAGGACTGAAAGCCGCCGCCCCTTGGTAGACAAACTTCATTCCATATGACGCCGCGGTTGCTTTCATCCCCGCAGCCAGCGAGTCATAGAATGCTACGCCGGTAGCGCCCGGTACATAAGCGATGGTGTAAGTTTTCTTGGCGGCCGTAGTAGCCGAACCGGCCGCAGTCGTCGTAGTGCTGCTCGATGAGGAGCCACACGCAGCGAGGCCGGTAGCCAAGACAAGGGCGGAACCAAGACCAAAGATCTTGCGGGACTTTGTAGTTGTCAGCCTAAAATGCATTACTTTCTCTCCTTTTAATTTCTGACCCTCGGGTCAAACTATGTAGTTGGAAGCTCTCCATGAGGTCCATAAATCCAGATAAGCCACAGCGGCTCCCTCCCAGTATTAACGTGCTGGTGCCATACCCCCT
>JABEUO010000089.1 GCA_013044415.1 Acidimicrobiaceae bacterium | reverse complement strand
TTGGATTTGATCTTGTCGACTAGGAAACTTCTGTTAGCCAGCCCCGTAAGGAGGTCATGGAAAGCCATTTCAGAGAGTTGTTTCTGGTAGCGGATCATTTCAGAGATATCCGAACAGATAGCTACGTAGTGGTCTATTTCACCATGCGAATCCCTTATGGCGGTGATGTTCATCAGGACTGGGAATACTTCGCCATCCTTCTTTCGGTTCCATATCGTTCCGCTCCAATGAGAGTCGTCCCTTAGCGAACGGTACATCTCTTCGAAGAATTTGGAATCGTGAACGTCTGATCCCCAAAAGCCTGCATTTTTACCTACACATTCGGCTTTGAAGTAGCCGGAAATGTGCGAAAAGCCCTCGTTGACGTCGGTAATCGTAGAGTCCTTGCCGACGATTATGATCCCTTCGACCGAGTTGTCGAATACCGCAGCCGCTCGCCTAAGTTCTCTAGACTTCTTGTCGTCCTCGGTGACATCGACGGCGACACCAATTACATAGCGGATTTTGCCCTGCGTATCGGTAATGTGCGAGCTCCTCCATTCCAGGGTCCTTATCGCTCCCGACTTATGTACCCAAGTGGTCGAGGTACGCTCGGGCGCAACTCCCTTTAGGGCGTCTTGGAACCACCTAAGGGCTCCGGGCCTCGCCTGGGGAGGGTAAAAGTTGAGGTGGAAGTTTCGCTTTCCGCGCATTTCGTCGAAGGTGTAGCCACTGAACTCCTCGAGAGCACGATTGCACTGTACGATGCAGCACTCCTCGTCGAGGACGATAACTACCGAGGAGAGGGCGTCTATTATCTGTGAGACGAAATTCTTCTGCCTCTCAATCTCCTGTTGGGCCTTGAACCTGTCGGTCATGTCGATTGCGGTGCAGACGAAGGACAAGAGTGATCCCGAAGTATCGAAGATTGGTGAAATCCTCAAAGTAAGGTAGTACCGCTTGGTGTCCGATGTCGTGATCCAGACGTCGACCGACTTCGACTTTCGATCCGTACTAGCCGAGATGAAGGCGCCCTCTACGACTTCGCGATCCTTAGCGCTCAAAAGGGTGTCGAAAGGAAACTCCTTTCCCAGCAGTTCTCCTTCACTCGAGCCAATCATGGTAACGACCGGTTCATTTACCATAAGGGTCTTTTGGGTCGGGTCCAAAGTCATGGTGAAGAAGGCGGAAGTGTTTAGTATCCGGTCCCTGATCATCTGATTGCTAGCGAGAATCTGCTCCGATCTAGACCGATCTGAGATATCTACGATCGTGGTGTCCAAGTATCGACGGTTCTCCTTCTGGGAGACCTCTACGAGCAACTCTACGAGCCTCTCGTCCCCTTTGCTGGTGGTGAAGTTTGAGACTAGATGACTCGTTCCGTCGAGTCCAAGTTCGGCCGCCAGCCTCTGGATTGACCTTTCATCGAGGTCCCTGGAAATGTCCGAGGCGACCAGGCTCGACAATTGCTCCTTAGAGTAACCGAGGAACTCGGATACCTCATCTGAAACTTCAAATAGCGAACCGTCAGCGAGGTCGATGCAGAACCTGCTAACTCTCCTGGTATTGGCGAGATTGGCCCACCTCAGGGAATTTTTCTCGAAAGTTAGCTTATCTATAAGGCGACCTATTGCGTTTTGGGCAGCGAGTGTGACGGTCGACAAGAACTCCCTCTGGTAAATATTCGGCAGCTTATTTTCGCTACTGGCGATGGCGAATACCCCCAACACCCTGTCGAACTGCCCCCTTATCGGCGCGCTCCAGCACGATACGAAGCCGAGGTCGCTCATCGTCTCCCTGATGTCGGCTGCCCTTGGATCGCTGTTGTTGCTGGCGATGTAGATCGGCTGGTTGCTCAGATAGGAATTTGCCGGTGCTCCAGAAGATGAGAGTGGCAGTCTTACGCTCAATGCAGACTTTGCGGCGGCAGAAAGAGTCGGGGCGAATTCTAGGTTCAACGAACCGTCGGGGTCGGCAATAAAGATCATCGCGGTCGAATTGGCAACCGTGCCTTCGGCCAAGAGACAGAGCTTTTCAAGCGCTTCATCGGGATTTGAGTCGTAGCCGAGAATCTCGAAGAGGTCACTCTGGACTTCGGCTAATCGGTAGAGGTCGCTAGAAGATAGCGACCTCAAGGAGGTAGCGGCGGAATTCCAATCTGCACTGTCGTAGGGTTCGACGTCGTAGGGTCGATCGATCTCGGGAGTGTGGGCCCCCGAAATGTAGAGCTCCTTAGCCAGGTCGGACTTAATTTGGTAGTACTGAGGGGAGATCCCATATTTGAGAGCCTCCTCGAGCTTCCCTAGCAGGCTCGCAACTTGCGGGCTCGAAAGGTATGTGAGACTACCGCGTAGCTCTGCGATAGTGCGAGGGTCATTTAGAGCCTCGGGATAGTCGGCGAGCAGTTCCGCCTTTTTTGCCCATTGCCTGAGCTTTGCTATCCCGCCTAGATTGGTCGTCGGTCGCTCGATGGGACTGTGCCAATGGAGGTTTCTCACAAAGGTGGTCAAGTAGCCCCTCGGCATCGGTCTGGCGATGGCGTAACCCTGACCGTAGTCTGCGCCGCATACAGCCGCCGCTTGGAGGAGAGGCTCAGTCTCGAGCCCCTCGACTACAACTGCGATCCCCATGTCATGGGCCAAGCTTGTGAGGTGCTCCATCAATTTGATTGTGTTTCTGGGATCGGAAGGATCTCGGACCAGCATTTGGTCGATCTTTACCTCGTCAAAGCCAAATTTTTCCATCCTTTTAAGTGAGCTGAACCCAGAGCCTAAGTCGTCTTGGGAAAGCTTTACCCCGAGCCCTTTCAGGCTTTTGATGATGTTTTGAACTCCCAGACCTTCGTTCTCGGTGGCACCTTCGGTAAATTCGATGGTGATTTTGGTCGGGTCGAGTTCGCTTCGATCCAACTCATGAGAGATGAAGCTGAGGTATCTCGAATCGAAGAATCCTCCTGCTGCAAGATTAAAGGAGACCTCGGTATCGATGCCGTGTGCCCGCCAGAACGATAGTGCCTCTATTCCTTGGAGGAATCCCAATTTGAAGAGTTCGAACAGATCATCGGCGCCAAAAGCCGATAGGAAATCGTCTGGAATGAGCTGCTTTTCGCTGTGGTCTCTGAGACGAGCCAATGCTTCAAGTTTGTGCACGCGACCCGTTTTCAGATCCAGAATTGGCTGATAGACCATGTCTATTCGGCTTTCGCCGAGCATGCCTTGAAAGACCCTCCTGGTCTCGTTGGACAGTACGCTAGGCGTGCCAAGTCTCGTCCATGTGGTACTTACTTGCTGCCTTACGAACTCCAATAGGCGCTGCACGGTAGGCGCTCCGAAGTATCCGGGCCAACAAGAGTAGATTCCAACGAGGGCGAGGGGATCTCCTTGAACGTCGGTGATTGGAAGCTGGGCTAGACTCCTGACCCCAAATGAGTTGCAAGCCTCGGCCCAGGGGGCCATGGAAGGGTCCCTTTTGATAGAGGGTGAATACTGGACTTCGCCGGACCTCCAAGCCCGACCGGCGGGGCCAAGTCCGGTAACTGATCCCGAGAGCTTTGATACCGGTGCAAGTTGTCCGTTGTCGGAGAATTCGCGCAGCAGTTCGAATGATTCGCCTTCAATGTATTCGTACTTGAACTCGTCATCGCTGTTGAAGCGACCAAAGTAAGCCCCGGTAATTCCGTCGAGACCACACAGGGCCCTAAGTACCTGCTGGATTAGGTCGGAGGGGGTAGAAGACTTATTAGTTATCTGACTAAGTTCTGCCAGGAATGCGACGTGGGATTTCTCGCGTTGACTCTCGAAGTCCAATACGAACTTCATCTGTCTGTTGAGCAAGACTTCTAAATTGGCGCATTGGAGGGCCAACTCATGGGCCTCAAATTCCCCCTCCATCTCCCCTCGGTATGTCTCGACCACTAGGGGGATGAGTTCTACCATCCAGCCAAAGGGGATTCCGGTCATGACGTGGGCACGCGCCATTGCGTTGGTCCTCGAAGTCACCGCCCGTTCGTCTAACTCGGGAGCGAAAAGCAGGCAAAGTAACCCCTTCATCTGCTCTCTGATGTTTTCCGCCTCTTGATCACTTAGATAGGAAGACATCCAGTTATTGGCCTCGTCAGATATCTCGGACGAAAAGTATCTAGATACAAACTTCTCGGCGATGTCCTGATGGTGGCTAATTCGAGCTGCGTTACCTTTGGATTCGCTACTTGATAGCCTCCGCGAGTTGATCATCGAGAGCGGTTCCCCGTGAATACCTCAAATGACGATCCCGTAAAACCGTCGATTCGCCAAGCGATTGGTAGAGAGATATTTGAGGAGGAATGCGGATTCGGGACCATAGTTTTGGTTTGATTCTCCCCTCTTGTACGGGCTTACAGACCTGTTCGCCCATATTTTTATCATGCTTCACTACACCTATCGGCAATTGAACCTACAGGTTGAAGTATTTGATCCAATCCTAACTAAGGTCCCATAAGCAAATCCGCTGACGGAAAGGGGGACGACCCTCCTCCGCGGTAGTCTCCCAGGAGCAAATCCCCGGGAAAACCTCCTTTGCGAAGAGGCGGTCGATTGGGTTTCGGTACAGAAATGAGAGGCTGTATCCGTCGGTCGATTTATCGGTCGACACGCATTATCGGTCGATATTCATTGCTCGTACATCGACGACTATAGTCCCGGCCATCATATCGTGAAGAGTCTGACGCCTAGGAGTGAAGAGCATCATTAGGTAGCCGAGGAGGAAGGTCAGACCGGAGATGATCGAGTAGAGCTGCCTCAAAAGTGCCTTTCTATACCCTGCAACGCTTCCATCAACCGCTAGCAGCCTGATCTTGGTAAGTTTGCATCCGACGCTCTGGCCCGACGGCCCACCCAAAAGAAGCGTAAAGTAAACCAAGTTAATTAGAAATGAGACTAGAGAGGATCCCGTCGTTTTTGAGTTGTTGATACTCAAGGTCAATTCGAACACAATGGTAAGCATCATGCCGTCGATCATCAAGGCGAAGAATCTCCGCCAAAAACCCGCATAGGCGTGAAATCCGTCAGAAAGTTCCATCCCCGGCCGTGAGTTAACCCCTACCTGCTGACTGTAGTTCGCATTCTGAAATGGACCGAATCCCCTGCCGCGTCGGTCTTCGCCAAAGCGAGGGATATCCCAAGTTGGATCGAACCCAGACGGTTCGCCCTGTCCGAATGGAGTGTTGCGGCGAGCTGAAGAACCTAGCCAAGGCTCGAAGTCATTCTGCTCAGGGCGATCAGAGCTTCCCGAAACATAGCCGGACTTAGCCTTACCACTCGAGGTGCTCGAATCTGACTTTGGGGCGCTACTCCCATCGATATCGGGGAGTTGGTCTGGAATCAAGGGCTCCTCTTCATTAGAGTTGCTCGATCCTTCGTCGTAAAACAACCTTCTCACCACCCTTTCAAAACCTAGTATACCACCGGTGCCCTAAGCTCTTATGTGTGCGACAGAGCACCAAACTCAAGGTGGAGCAACCCTGTTGCGGGCTTTTTCTGAAGGAGAACGGTTGTCGAAGGTATCGGTAAACCCCACTCGGGGCATGAGGGATATTCTCCCAGAAGAAGTCGCCAAGAGAAACCTAGCCCTCTCCTCAATAAGGTCAGTTTATCGGAGTTACGGTTTCGAAGAGATCGAGACGCCGATCGTCGAATCCCTGCCACTTCTTGGATCCGGCGGAGGTGGAGAAAATGAGAAGCTCATCTTCAAGATCCTAAAGAGGGGAGAAAAGCTCCAAGAAGCCGTCGAAGGCGGAGCGCTGGAGGACCTCTTAGCCGAGAGTGGACTCCGATTTGACCTGACCGTACCGCTAGGCCGGTTTTACGCCGCCAATCATCACCGGCTTCCCCGACCCTTTAAGAGCTGTCAAATAGGTAATGTCTTTCGAGCTGAGCGTCCTCAGAAGGGACGCTATCGCCAGTTTCTTCAGGTGGATATAGACGTTTTAGGGGACGAGGGTCCCCAGGCCGAAGTCGACCTCCTCTCTGCTGCGACCTCTGCGCTGCATAAGATTGGCTTGGAGGGATTCGAGACGAGAATCAATGATCGGAGGATTCTCGAGGATCTAGCGGAAAAGTTTGGATTTAGCGCTCCTACGCACAAACAACTCTTCATATCCCTAGACAAGCTCGACAAAGTGGATTCCCAAGCTGTTCTTGAGGAACTCGTTACGAGGGGATTCGATCGTGTTGCCGCCGGCGAGTTTTTATCCGTGTTGACGAAATTTGCCACCGAGACCGATTCACTGGCGGCATTGGCCGAGCTATCGGTACCGACCGAACATCTGGAACGACTCCTATGGGTAAAAGAGGCCCTATCGCAGAGTGTCGAAGGCTCGTCCGATGTCCTGATAGACCCACTGGTAATTCGTGGGATGTCCTACTACACCTCGAGCGTGTTTGAGATTTCTCACCCCAAGTGGGGAACTTCGATAGCCGGTGGTGGCCGATATGACGACATGTTGGAGCGGTATCAGGTAGCATCGCCGGCTTGTGGGATTTCCCTTGGATTTGAGCGGATCATGGGGCTATTAGCTGAGATGAAGGTTGCGAGGTCCTCGGAAGTATCTAAGACCACGGTAATATACGACCCGATAGACCAGCTAAGGGTCGCTTCGGAGACCGCTTCAAAGATCAGGGAGTCCGGGGGAGTGGCCAGCTTGCAGATGAGGGCGAAGAACCTTGGATCTCAGATCAAGCGGCTCGAAGCCGAGGCACTTCAGAGGAGGTCCGAAGGGTCTAAAGATAGATTTTACATTTGGATCGTCGGTAGACAAGGGCCCGAAGAGATCGCCACAGAAGCGAAGTAGCGGCTATTTAGCCGGTAGGGACGTCAACGGTTCTGTTTGGTCGCATCTACTCGACTCCTTGGAGTCCTCAAAATTAACGATCTGGATCTAGTCTGCGAGGATGGAGTTGTCAAAATCGAAGCCCCCCCTGCCGCTTAGGTGGGGGATCGTTTCCGGAACTCTCGCTATGGTGCTCGTCGGTAGCAGCGTCGCCGTCTCGGGGACCTTAGTGCAAGCCCCCTTATTTGCCGTACAGGCGGTGCGATATGCAATTTCAGTCCTGTTATTTTCAGTCATTGCAAAGCTGACCGGACTATCGATTGTTAGACCTCGAGGTCGAGAGTGGTTTTGGTTGACCGGAATTGCAACTACCGGACTCGTACTTTTCAACCTCGCCGTAGTGCGCGGTGTTTCAAGGACCGGGCCGGCTGAAATCGCAGTTGCGGTATCCTGCGTGCCGGTCGTACTCGGTGTGGTTGGCCCATTGCTCGAGGGCCGAGTACCAAGCGCCCGGGTTATCTTGGCGGCTTTGGTAGTTACCGTCGGCGCGGTGGTTGTTGAAGGAGCCGGCCGAACGGGTATCGACGGCATTTTGTGGGCGGTGTTGGCGCTGCTCTGCGAGGCGGCATTCACCCTACTTGCTATTCCAGTTTTACTCAAGCATGGCGCACTTGGTGTTTCATTTCATGCAGTATGGATAGCGGTGATCGAACTCGCCCTGATAAGTCTGCTTACCGAGGGACCGACATCTGTCGCCCGATTCTCCGAGTCGGATTGGCTCGCCCTGCTCTATCTGGCATTTATGGTGACGGCCGCTGCATTTTTACTCTGGTACTTCACCGTTAACGAACTAGGTGCCGCCCGAGCGGGCCTCTTCACCGGCGTTGCTCCGATCTCGGCGGCATTCATCGGGGTGGCAATGGGGAAAGTGATGCCCGATGCATTTGTCTGGCTTGGAATGATCATCATCCTTATCGGACTTACCGTCGGCCTTTCATCGAGGAGAGACGGGACTCCCACGGAGCAGGACTCGCCCGGCGCACTTGACGGGTCCGCATCTTGAACCGCAGCTCACGGGGGCGGTGGGCGATCTTGCTGGAGGGAACAGTTCAGACGGTTTGAGCAGTGCGAGAAGTTACTGACGGCTATTAATCCTCAAATTGAGTTTGAATAGGGGAGAAAGCGGAAGCTTTTGTATTTTTTACGACCGGGGCTGCGGTTTTCCGGCGATACGACTAGAGGGCCTGATTTGTGAATTCGTAGGACCGCTCCAGCGTTGCCACCATGACCTCATACCTTGAGTACCAGCTCTTGCGCCCGTTGAGCTGCGCTGCGACGTGCGTCTCGAGCTGCTTGAACGAGCTAGCGGAGGCTTCGTCGCTCCAATAGGAAACGGTGATTCCTTGGCCGGTCACCGGGTCGCGGACTGAGTGAATTCCGAGGTATCCTTCGGCTTTTTCTGCCAGAGCGAGCATCTTTTCTGGCATCTCCTCATATCCGTCATCTTCTGCGCAGCGGCGAATACTGAAAAAGATAACGGCGACCGCGGGAGGTTCAATCATAGATTGATCCTATCAACTTAGAAGTACAAGTAACAGAGAAGGTATCTATCCAGTGCCTCTGCAGAAGACGCTCAAGAACTCTCGGGATTACACATTAAATGCGGATCTCGCTGGGCTTTATCCACCAGGACAAAAGCGCCAGACTATGTTCTTGGGCGAAGATCATGCTCGGAGTTTAACCGACGTTTTGATCCAGGTCGCTCTGCGGGCGAGGTCCAACTGTTGCCGAACTACTTGCAATGGAAAAGTCGTTTTAGCAGATTTTCTAGACAAGTTGTCAAACTCGGAGCCGTAATGACTTTTATGCCGGTCTTTTCGAGGCTAATTTTCGAGAAAGCTCCTATATGCACCTACTATTATTTCGGCGGCTCTAGATATCTCGTGCGAAGTTGTGGAGCGTCCCAATGAGAGGCGCACAGCTCCTTGAGCTACCGACGCCGGCACTCCCATCGACAACAGCGTCGCTGACGGGACGTCTAGGCCAGCGTGGCAAGCAGATCCGGTCGAAGCTGCAACGCCATCTGCTCGGGTCAGAAGTTCGCGCCCGGAGACCGATGGGAACGACACCATTAAGGTATTGGGAAGTCCACCGGACTTCGGGGAGTATCTGATTAGTCCCGTCACCTGTTGTGAAAGCAGTCGCCACAACTCATCGGTCAGCCCCCTGAGCCGGTTCTCTTCACCTTCAAGGCGATCTTTGGCAAGCAAGCAGGCGGTGCCGAGGCCAACTATTTGGGCTACATTTTCTGTTCCCGGGCGCATTCCTCCCTCCTGGCCAGCACCAAGGAGAAGTGGGCTAAGCGCAGTTCCGCTACGTATATACAGCGCCCCGACGCCTTTTGGAGCGTAGACCTTGTGGCCGGCAATCGACAGCAGGTCAACCCCCAGTGCATCGACATCCACTTGGATTTTGCCGATCGCTTGAGCGGCGTCGGTGTGGATTAGCACTCCGAATTGCCTCGCTTTTCGAGCCGCCACTTGTACCGGCATTATCGAGCCGATCTCGTTCTGGGCGAGCATGAGGGTCAAAAGTGCTACATCTTCTCCCAGGGCACCAATTAGAGCCTCTGGGTCGACGAAACCTGCTGCAGAGACTCCCAGGCGGGTAAGAGTCCAACCTTCGCTTTCAAGCAGTGCGCAAGGAGCAGCGGTAGCGGGATGTTCCACTGTGGAGGTGACTATGCGACGCCGAGAGGGGGCCGCGCTGATCGCAGTTCCTCGGATGGCGAGGTTGTTGGACTCGGTCCCTCCTGAAGTGAACACAACCTCCTCCGCTTTAGCTCCAATCAGCGAGGAAACTTCCGTGCGGGCCTTATCGATCGCGTCACGGGACCGATGTCCAAGTGCGTGGTCGCTCGAAGGATTGCCGTAGAAGTCTTTGAGAAAGGGGAGCATGGCGTCCAGGACTTCATCGGCTATCGGAGTCGTTGAATTGTGGTCCAGGTAGATCGGGTCGAAATCTTCTGTGCGACTCACAGCCACCTCCTCATGACATTGTATTCGAATACTACCTTTGCGATGTGAGAACGGCGAGAAGGCGACTTGACGTTCACTTTAGGGGACGGAGGTGCGTAGAAATTGCCTGAAGCGTAGCTAGCCCTGTGAAAGTCTGACTCCAAAAAGCACCCACCGTGTCCATCGAAGGCCGCAGTATGGGAGTCGCCCTTGATCATCGATGCAATGTTGTCCGCCACGACCAGCGCCTGTGAATGAGCGAAAACGCCCGCCCGAGGCAGTGGCTTGCCAATTTGAAGGGGAATATTTGTATTGTCGCCGATAGCGTAGACCCCTGGGAACTGGGTCAGAAGACTATTTGGATCGACCTCGATCCACCCTGTCGATCCGGCGAGCTTTGAAGTGCTTAGCACACTCGGTGGTTTGATCGGCGGCATATATGCGAGGAGGTCGAATGAGACGCTTTGTCCGTCTGAGAAGTGCAAAAGGCCATTTTCTGCCGAGGTTATTTGGTGTGAGGGGTAGTAATCGATCGACCGCTGGTGCAAGATCTCCTTGACTGCTTCGGACACGTTGCTTCCCGCTACGGCCAGCGGAGCGGGCTCCGCTGCGTGCAATTCTATGTCAACCCGTCCCCTTATCCCTTTTCGGCGCAGCATGGCATCTATCAATAGTGCGGATTCGTAGGGGGCCGCCGGACAACGGTAAAGGGCGGCGGCGGTGTTGATCACCACTTTGCCACGTTGGATTTCGGCGATTGACCGAGATAGGGATTCCGCTCCCAAAAGGGTGGCAAATGTAGTACCCGAATCCGCTAGCCCCGGAATTGATTCGGCGTTGTAGTCGGCTCCCAGAGCTACTATGAGGTGATCGCCATAGATCTCCCGCCCTTGGACCGTGACCTTACGCTCTACGGGGTCGATTTCTTCGATGTTGCCGATCTCTAGGTCGATCCCCCGACGCTGCAAGCCCGATAGCGGCTTGGTTATTTGACTCGCTTTGCGCGCACCGGTCATCACCCACAGGTAGGAAGGAGCAAATGAGAACTCTGGATACTTATTTATGAGGGTTATGCGGTGCTCGCCGCCAAGACGGCGTCTCAGCCGATTGGCGGCTGCGATCCCTCCTATCCCTCCTCCAAGGATTACGACGCTGTCGTTGTTGGAGTCTTTCGACTTCGTCACTAGAAGACCAGGACTTTATCAGCACTTACGGTTAGTTCACCCAAAATGTCCATTGTGGACCTCTGAGCCCCTTCGACCAGTTCCCCCTCGGTGAGGCCCCTAGCGTCCATGCACGTTCCACAGACGCTTACCTTCCCACCTTTTCGTAGTGTGCTCGAGAGCATTCGTTCTAAGTTGTAGTATCCATTCGGCGTGACCTGTCCCGACTTCGCTGCACTAGCTGCGTCTCCCATGAGGAAGATCTGAAGGTCAACTTGCTCATGTTTTGTGAGCAGATTTATTGCTAGCCGGAGTCCGTTGTAGACCCTCTCCGTTCCATAAGGGGGATCATTTAGTATCATCAGAACCTTCATTTCGACCCTTCTTTTTCCTCAAACATTTTTGACCTGTCATAAGTTTTTGAGCCTCGCACGCCGACAGTTTCCTCAGCGATGCTTGCTCGTGCTCCAAAGACGCCGCCCTTTTAGCAGCCGGTGGAGCCGACTGGAACCCGGTGCCATACCCGTATCTGACGGTAGAGAACCAAGAAACGAGTTCGAGATATCAATCGTCGGGTTGATTCTTCTATCGTGACTCCGCTCTTAGAAGCATTTGGCAATCGGTGTGGATGCTGCTCATTGTTAGCGCTAACCCGTACGACGAAATTTGAACCCCAAACACCAAATTGCATGCTCAGCCTGACAAAGCGCCTCCTCCTCTTCCATTGTCATCCCATTGTCATCCCATTGTCAGCTTCATCCTGGTGCATATATTGCCGTTACGCCTCGTCGCCGATCACTAGGCTCAGCCCGGCGGCCCGCCAATCTGCTGGGCCCCCAGCCAATCGCTCTGCTTGAAAGCCTGCAGAACGAAACTTTGCGACGGCTTGGGCAGCTA
>JABEUO010000088.1 GCA_013044415.1 Acidimicrobiaceae bacterium | reverse complement strand
GATCAGTAGCAAACTCCACAAATTCGGCCAACTCAGAACAGTATCGTTCGGTATCCTCTGCAAAGACGCTGTGGCCAACTCCAGGGTAGATACTCAAGGATGCCGTCGAAGATCCGACCCTGACCATCTCTATCGCAGATGAAAAGTCCATTACTCGATCACTTTCACCAAGGGAAATTAGCAGAGGGAGTTGTATTTGCCTATAAAAATCCTCGACATCAACGTCTCGAGACAGAGTAGCTCGCCTTACCGCCAAAGGTACCAGCGAAGCCCCGCCCACCAAGGCCAACCTGAAGAGCGGAAGGTCCTTGGAGCAGACGACCCTGGCGAATTCGAAGAGGGTATCGGCCCTCCCCGACCTTTCAGCAGAAAGCATCGCCCTGAGCGATGAACTAAAGGCCTCACCAGAACGTTCGACGGCCTTTTGGTTTCCAACGGCGAACGACGGTCCGACCAGATTAACGCCGCACGAATTTACGCCTGCATCCTGGATGAGAAACTCGGCAATTGGAATTGCACCTAGCGACCACCCAACCCACAGCGTAGGCTTGTCTCGGACGAGATCGGTGACCCCGCTCAGATGTGCTCCAACGAAATACTGACCCGGTTCCAGACCCGCGCTGCCATTCGAACCTACCGAGCCACCGTGCCCCGGAAGGTCGACCGCTATCAGGTCAAAGTCCCCAAGGGCCTCAGAGTCGAAGAGAACATCGAAGAGATCTCCCGAGCCACAGAATCCATGGACGAAAATTACCGCTGGCCCCGATGCAGGACGCCGCAAGTACCGAACACCATCTAGAAATCCAACTTCCCGAATCCTCGTAGATGCGCCTTGATAGGTCAATCCTTTTCGACCTCCACCTTGAAACTAACGGTCTCAGACCTCCAGATAGCGCCGAACCGCAATCATCGACCCACCGGCACCTACTACAATTCCAACTGCAAGCACGAAAATCTCGGTAAAGATGACGTCTGAACTCGTTATCACAAAACCGCTTAAAAGCTTCACGCCGAAGTGGCTAATTGCATAATTGAATAGTGATTGCAGGCCTAACACACCCGCAGCGGCAACCACTGCCCCGACAAGTCCCTGAGTTAGGCCCTCGAGCATAAAAGGAATCCTGATGAACCAGTTGGTGGCGCCGACGAGTTTCATTACCGAGACCTCTCGCCGTCGGGCGAATATTCCGACCCTAATGACATTGAATATCAGCACAGTAGCCGAAAGAAGCAGTACGAGGGCGAGCGCTATTATCACTGCCTGAGCGATCGACGAAAGGTCCAGCATGGTCTTGATGGCGCCGAAATTGTACTCTGTAGTCTTGACTCCCGGCTGCCCGGCAAAAATCTTTCCCAAAGCGGGCGCTTCAGCAGGATCTTTCAACACTACGCGATACGACGGAGGTATTTGCTTTTCCGTGACGGCATTCAATAGATCCGGCTCATTCGCCATCAGTCGCTTGAACTCAGAATAGGACTCTGCCCTATCTACATAAAAAAAACTCTTGACTTCCGCCATCTGTTTTAGCTGGACAGCTACCGAGCGCTTCTCACTGGTTGGGGCGTTCGGATTGAAGAAGATTAAAAGCTGTACTCCACCTTGCCACTGTGAAGTCGCCGTCGAGACACCCTGCTTTATGAGCAAGGCGGCACCTACCAGAGACAGGCTCACTGCCACGGTCAAAACTGCCGCCAAGCTCATGAGCCGATTACGCCAAAGATTTCCCGCCGTCTCCTTGACCACGTATTCAACTGAGATCGCCAAGATTACAACCCCATTTCTTCGGCGAATCCAGCGATCCAAATAGATCTGCAAGGGCTAAAGCGACACACTGCGCTATACACCAATCCCATAGATACCCCTGCTCTGATCGCGCTGTATAGTTCCATGGTCGAGTTCGATTACTCGACGCCTCATCGAGTCGACAATTCCAACGTCATGAGTTGCCATTACCACGGTCGTCCCGGTTCGGTTAATTCTTTCAAGGAGTCTCATGACTCCCCAGGTAGTTTCAGGGTCTAGATTACCGGTCGGCTCATCTGCCAGAAGTACCAGGGGCCGATTAACAAACGCTCTGGCTATGGCTACCCTCTGTTGCTCACCCCCGGACAGCTCCGATGGAAGTCTACCCATCTTGTCTGAAAGGCCAACTAGGTCTAGGATCTGGGGAACCTGCACCGAAATGGTCTTCTTTGACTTTCCAATGACTTCCAAGGCAAAAGCTACGTTCTCAAAGGCCGTCCTGTTAGGAAGAAGTCTAAAATCCTGGAAGATCACTCCAATGTTCCTCCTGAAGTAAGGAACCTTCCAGGGCGCAAGCTGACCTAGGTCTTTGCCCGCTACCCAGATCCGGCCCGTATCGGGCCTCTCCTCCCTTAACAGCAATCGAAGCAGGGTGGATTTCCCGGAACCAGAAGATCCAACCAGAAAGACGAATTCTCCCCGCTCAACGTCGATGTTAATATCATTTAGAGCCAATGGCCCAGCTTTATATGACTTGCTAACACCTTCTAGCCGGATCATCGCACCGCACCTTCCGCTTGCACTATGACCGCACAGCTAAAACCGGCAGCCCTAAGGCGACAACACATTCTAATCCAAAACCATTTCCCAACGCACCACTAGAACTATTCGACTTGTGATCTCCTCCACATTAGAAAACT
>JABEUO010000087.1 GCA_013044415.1 Acidimicrobiaceae bacterium | reverse complement strand
GTTTCGCAAACGGCCCTTGGTGGGCGAGGGGGGACTTGAACCCCCACATCCTTTCGAATACAGGAACCTGAATCCTGCGCGTCTACCAATTCCGCCACTCGCCCAAATGACAGAGTAAAACTAGCCGCTCGGGCGAGGCATCAATGCACTTTGTGGTGAAAGAGTGGCATCGTTCTGCCATGGGAGACAGAGTATCCTCGGACTCACTGTGGCTTCGGCCGAATTGAGCTTCATCGGGTCGCTCTTTCATTTGCTGGATGTCCTGGCATGAGCCAATATCGATGGCGTGATCTCTTTTGCCTGCCCATGCATTCCTGCAGAAAAGGGGCAGGTCCTTGTGGCGGGGTGATAACTTCAGGGCAGAGTTATATCTACTGGCTAGATTGGATGAGGTGGGACTGCGCGATTTCGAGCTGCGAATTGAAAACCTATTCGAGTCAACCTTTGCGAAGGCGTCTCGTAGAGGTGTTGAGCCTGTCGAGATCGCTAAGCGCGTGATCCGGGAAGTAGATCAAAACACTCTTTCTGGAGCAAAGTATGCATTGGCTCCAAACGTCATCGAGGTGTCATTGTCACCTGCTGATTACGCTAATTTGGAGCCAGTAATCAAGTCGATAAAGGCGGAATTACTGGTTCTTCTAAAAGAGCACGCAGCCGGATCTGACATGAGGTTTGTCGGGCCCCTTTCGCTGGATGTCCTTTTGGACCAGGAGCAGAAGTTTGGATCAATTATCGTCGAGTGTGGATTTGACGAGGACTCAGATTACCAGGAAAAGATGGTGCTGCGTTTTGACGGTGGATCTTCGGTTGTTCTGGGCGAAGCACTTGTGTCTGTAGGTAGGATGCCTGGAAGTACGGTTGTGATCGAAGATCCGAAGGTTTCTCGGGCTCACGCAGAGTTATTTGTCACAGACCAAAGGGCTTTTGTTCGTGACTTGGGATCGACAAATGGTACTTTTGTCAATGGTGTCAGGATTAAAGACGTAGTTGAACTCAAAGATGGTGATCAAATAGTATTCGGACGAACCCAGGGGATTTTCGAGGTCCAATAACGCTGTGCCGATTCCACTTCAAGAACTTCTAAAGTATGTCGTGATCATACTGCTCTGGCTGCTCTTCCTCCGTATTTCGAGGGCGGCTTGGGTAGAGATGCGTTCAGACACGAAAAAGTCAAAACCCGACGACAAACAGGGTAGGGTCACTAGGGTAACTCCGCAGGTTTTAGAGGCCAGTCTTGCGACGAACCGTGAGTCGGCTGCGAGAATTGCCGGAGGATCTCACGGATCCCAGGGCGCCAAGGAGCTATTTCTGGTCCGCATGGATGGCGATTTACCGGGAGATAGATTCCCAATTGGAAGGGAAATCACCCTCGGTCGGTCGGAGGGATGTAGCATCAAACTCGACGATTCTTTCGTTTCAGGTATTCACGCCAGGGTCTTTATGGAAGGGTCAGAGTTGATGATTACCGACCTGTCTTCCACCAATGGCACCTTTGTGAACTCGCAAAGGATCACTAAGTCAAGGATGCTAAAGGTTGGAGATACCATTATGGTCGGCCAGAACCGGTTTGTGGTGGGACTCTGATGCGACTGGAGTGGGGGGCGGCAACCGATAAGGGTCTGGTCAGGACTATGAATCAAGATTCCATGGTCGCAAACGGCAAGGTTTTTGCCGTGGCCGATGGAATGGGTGGTCACTTTGGGGGAGAGGTAGCCTCAAAGATAGTCGTAGATTTTCTGACCAAGCTAGAGGGCTTTGCGGGCAAACAAGGACTGTTTGAGGCGGTCAAAGAGGCAAATGTAGCCGTATTTGAACATTCGCTTACGACGCCTGAGCTATCGGGCATGGGGACCACGCTTACGATGCTGGTGCCATTCGAGGCGAATGAGGAATTTGATCGAGACCTTTTAGAGATCCTTTCGGTCGGGGATTCTCGGGCCTACTTGCTGCACGATCTCGACCTAATCCAGGTTACTGAGGACCACACCTACGTAGGCGAGCTTCTGCGCTCAGGACGAATTTCCGTGCAAGACGCTTCGATGCACCGTGCTAAGCACGTTTTAACCAGGGCGGTTGGAGTTGAACCCGATATAGAGGTCGATCTTTGGGAGATCGAGCCCTATGAAGGTGATGTGATACTGCTCTGTTCGGACGGACTTACCAATGAGCTTGTGGAGCCGCAGATTCGGAAAGTACTCATCGAACATAAGGACCCACAATCGGCTGCCGAGGAACTCGTTAGCATGGCCAAAAAGAGTGGGGGAAGCGACAACATAACGGTCGTAGTCGTCAGGGTTGCCGAGATTTCCTCGTTGCCCTCGGATAGTCGTGGTACAGCATTAGGTCGCGACGTCGGATCGGGCTCGCAGCTTGGTCGCAGAGCCGATCCCGCTGAGCAGGAGCGCCCGAAATCCCCACTATCGAGGATATCTATTTCTACGAATACCAGGCGAGCGGCGATTACTGCCATTCCCAGCCCAATTCCAAAGCGCGAAGTGCAGCGAACCTCGTTGATTATGAAGATGATAAGGACCACCCTTTTCGTCTTAGCCGTCGCCGTAGTAGCTGCCGTAGTCGCCGGAGTCATCGACTTGTACGCAAAGAACTCCTACTACGTCGGCACCTCAGGGAAGTACGTCGCTATCTACCAGGGGCGTAAGGGCGGTGTTCTGTGGTTCGATCCGAAACTGGTCAAGGTGACTAGTGTCCAACTATCCTCGGTGAACCAGGCGCGTCAGGTCGAATTGAATAGTGGAGTAGTCGAACCATCTCTTAGCGCAGCGAACCTATTCATCTCTAACTTGATGTCCGAGGTGAATAGCCAGAAGCAGTTTCAAACCACCTCCACGACACTTGGGAGCGGGTAGCGATGGATAGGCGAATTTCCCAGATTGGCCTCGTGCTCCTGTTTCTTTTTGGGGCCCTTTTTTTACAGCTGAACAACCTCCAGGTCATTCAAGCTAAGAAGCTAGCAAATGCCCCCGGAAATGTCCGACAAGTAGTCAACGCGTTCTCCCTTCCAAGAGGAGCGATCCTGACCGGGGATGGCAAGGTGATAGCGGAGTCCAAGCCGGTCAATGATGTATACCACTATCAGCGGGTCTATCCCTATGGGAGCCTCTATGGAGACGTTACGGGCTTTTATTCGATCGATTATGGAGTTACTGGTATCGAAGCAGCGTACAACAAGTACTTGACTGGCCACACCCCTACCATTCGATCCCTTACCGATCTTCTAAACTCGACCTACGTTACGGACTCGGTGACGACCACCATCTCCTCGAACTTGCAACAGGTTGCAGAGTCCGCATTAGGGAGTCGAAAAGGGGCCGCAGTCGTGATTCAGCCGAATACCGGTGCGATTCTTGCCATGGTTTCCAATCCAGGCTACGACCCGTCACCTTTGGCATCGCACTCCGGCGCTACAGAACAGGCGGCTTGGAAGTCCCTTATTACCAATCCGAATCAGCCGCTACTCAATAGGGCTATCGCTAGGGCCTACCCCCCTGGGTCCTCGTTTAAAATAGTGACGACTTCAGCGGTTTACGACCATGATCCATCGATAGCATCGATCAACTTCCCTCCGGTGACCCAGATCCCTTTGCCCCTTACCACCAACACCCTTCATAACTACGCTTACGAGAGCTGCGGAGGCACCATTCCCCTGCTCCTGAAGGTCTCCTGTGATACTGGTTACGCCCAGATTGGCCTCAAGCTGGGAGCGGCTAATCTTTCAGACGAAGCCGCCGCTTTTGGCTTTAACCAGGTACCACCGCTCGACATAGGAGGGGCAGCCGCTTCTACCTTTCCACCGGCTTCATTTTTCAATCGCAACCTACCTCAACTTGCTTATTCTGCGATAGGGCAGGGTAATGTCAGCGCCACTGCGCTGCAGATGGCGATGGTCGGCGGTGCAATAGCGGACGGAGGACTCATGATGACACCGCACCTGATGTACCAGATAAGAAATTTTCAAGACCAGGTAATCAAGCAGTACCAACCGAAGGTATACAAGGTGGCAACCTCTCCTGCCACCGCTAGCATCGTGACCTCCGAGATGGAAGGTGTTGTCCAAGGTGGAACGGCATCGGGTATCGCAATACCTGGCGTAAAGATAGCGGCAAAGACCGGTACTGCGCAGACGACACTAGGTGCCGGTTCGACGATTTCCGGAGCTGACAACTGGATGGTGGCCTTTGCGCCGGCAAATGCACCAACCGTCGCCGTAGCGGTAGTGGTTCCAAAGCAAGCGGGACTGGTGGGAATTTCAACGGGCGCGACTCAGGCGGGTCCGGTAGTCAAGGCGATATTGCAAGCGGCGCTGGGCGCCGGGTGATTGGGGACAGGTAAGAGATGGCCAGCATTTTGGAATCGCCTTATGGCGGAAGATATGAGGTAATTCAAAAGCTTGCGCGTGGAGGCATGGCCGAGGTGTACGAGGCCAACGATAACTTACTAGATCGGCGCGTCGCCCTAAAAGTGTTATTTCCAGAGCTCTCAACTAACGAGGCCTTTGTCGAACGCTTTAGGCGAGAAGCACAGGCGGCGGCCAACTTATCACATCCAAATATCGTCTCCGTATACGACTGGGGACAGGCGGACAACACCTACTACATCGTCATGGAACTCGTGGAAGGCAAGACCCTCTCGAGGGTGATAAAGGAGAAATCCCCGTTAGATCCGAAGGCGGCCGCCGCGATCGCAGCCGACGTTGCTGCTGCCCTTTCTTTCGCCCATAAAAATGGCGTAGTCCATCGTGATATCAAGCCTTCTAATGTGCTAATTACCCCAGATGGACTGGTGAAAGTGGCTGATTTTGGAATCGCTCGCGCACTATCGGGAGATTCGGACCTGACTCAAACTGGATCGATTATGGGGACGGCAACATACATCTCCCCCGAGCAGGCACAAGGCGGAGAGCTCGACCTCCGAAGTGATATCTATTCGCTGGGAGTCGTACTCTATGAGATGGCAACGGGTGGGGTGCCCTTTACCGGGGAGACCCCTTTGGCCATCGCATATCAGCACGTACGGGAACCCGTGCCTTCGGCCCGTAGGTTTAATCCTGAGATACCCGTCGACCTCGATTTGATAATCAACAAGGCACTTCAGAAAGATCCATCGGACAGGTATCAGACCTCAGCAGAAATGCGCGCCGACCTAAATCGGTTTGAACAGGGTAAAGAGATAGAGTTCGCAAAAGCCACCAGGGATGACGCTACCCGTGCGATGACTCGCGTTCCTAAGATTATCACTATATCCGATGAACCGGAAACGATAACTTTCGAGCCGATTACCGATTTTCCATCCGATCGAAAGATGGGTGCCGGAATGGTCATCCTTGTCGGCTTCTTGGCCCTACTGATCCTCGCCGGAGTAGTCTTCCTGGGGGGGAACGCTCTCGGCCTCTTCAAGAAGACGACTTCCCAAACCGCAGCTTCAGCCACACTAGTTTCGGTTCCCGCCGTAGTCGGTCAGCAGCTCGGCGCAGCAGAACAGAGCCTTTCCGGCCTGGGGCTAAATATCAATACCACCTATTCACAATCGACCAAAGCCGCCGGGACGATCACCTCACAAAATCCGAAGGGCGGAGCATCGGTGCAAAAAGGCTCGACGGTGAATCTGGTCGTCTCGACCGGTCAGGCGATGATTAGTGTCCCCAATGTCACCAAAGTAAATATCTCGACCGCCGAGACGACCCTTTTAAATGCGGGATTTAACGTTTCGACCAGCTATGTTGCGGACAAACTTCCCTTGGGGAGCGTGGTGAGTCAGACTCCGGCTGGAGGGTCGAGCGCAGCCAAAGGCTCGACGGTGAATCTGGTCGTCTCCAACGGACCGGCTCAAGTCACCGTACCTAATGTCGTGGGTCAGCAACTAGCCCAGGCGGCGAATACCCTCGGAACGGTACAGCTATCGGTTGGAACGGTTTCCTACCAGGATTCACTCCAGGCACAAGGGACCGTTTTAGATACGACGCCCGGGCCCGGTACGACCGTTGCTCCTAATTCGGCGGTCGACCTAATCGTCTCGACCGGTAATGCCCCTGGATCATCCACGACGACTACGGCGCCACCCGCTACGACGACAACGGTCCCGAGTACGACGACCACCACGGCGCCGACCACGACGACTACGGCGCCACCCGCTACGACGACAACGGCGCCAGGATGAGCCCCGAGGCCGCTATCAGACCTTAGCTAAGGTCATTTCCAAGAAGTTGCGTACTACCGTTCTTCCCTGTTCGGTCAGGATCGACTCAGGGTGGAACTGCACACCTTCTATCGGGAACTCCTTGTGCCGGATACCCATTATGTAGCCGTCGTTGGAATGTGCGGTAATTTCGAGTTCTGCTGGAACAGATTCTGGTTCTATAACTAAGGAATGGTATCTAGTCGCCGTAAATCCTTGTTCCATGTTTACAAAGACGCCCTTCGAGTCGTGGGTTATCTGGGACGTCTTTCCATGCATGAGGATCTTTGCCCGTACGATTTTGGCACCAAAAACCTCCCCGATGCACTGGTGACCTAAGCAGACGCCGAAAGTAGGAATCTCTTTGGAGAGGCTCCGCAGTATCTCGTTCGATAGGGTCGCCTCCCTCGGGTGTCCAGGACCAGGGGAAATGAGGATCCCATCAGGTCTGAGGGCGGCGATCTCTCTAACGTCGACCTTGTCCGCCCTAAAGACGATTGGGTTCGCCCCGGTTTCACCTATATATTGGACCAGGTTGTAGACGAAAGAGTCGAAGTTGTCTATTACGACTATCTTCTGTTGGGAGAGGTTGTCGCTGCAATTCAAGTCGTGCGAGAGAGCTCTGTTCGTCCGATTTAAGTCCATAGGTAGATCCTAGACAGATGGAGTTTTTAGATGAGTCCAAAGTCGAAGACGCGTCGATCTTCAAAGGGCCCGACGCCTCCAAAGCTGAGCAAGCAGTCACAGAAAAAGAGCTCAGATAACAAGGTGGCCGCCTCTTCGGGCCGGTACACCCCTCCGATACCGCGGAAGTTTAAAAAGAGCGATCCCCGGATGCTCTATTTAATCTTCGGCCTGCTTGGGCTGGGCGTTCTGCTGATCCTCCTCAACTACCTGGACCTTCTACCGGGTGGGGTGTCGAGCTGGTATTTGTTGGTTGGTCTTGTGCTGATATCGGGGGGATTTTTCGTAGCAACCGGGTATAGGTGAGGGCAAGGCAAAGTCGGCTCGCACATGATTGGGATGACTATCGGATCGATGAGGAGGCAGTTTCAGAGTATGCCTAGCTGTCCCTTACTGATTGAAGTTAACTAGGACGGATCGTTGACCAAACGGCACCTTTACATCATTTGCGAGATGGCTCTGTGGTATTTGCCGATAGCGGTGTCACTGCTTTTACAGAGGACCTTCACCGGGTGGACGGGCTATGCACCACTTATAAGTGGTGGGTCCCCTGGATCCTCCATAGTGCGATTTCCAAAGGCTTTCCTAGTGCTTCCGTTGCTGGTCGCCGTGCTATTGGCGGTCAAGCCGAAACGTATAGCAGTAGTCGTGAGTTCCTTAGTAGTTCTCCTTTTGGCACTGTCGTTTCTATTTGCGTATCATCAATCAGGCCCGGGCCCTGTTGGGCAACGGCTCGCTAGCCATCTGTCATTCACAATGTATTTTCAACTCGAATACCCCGATTCAACCGTCGCCTTTGTTTCGATATTGATGTCATGGCTAGCCGCCGCGGGATTGGGGCTTGCTCCATTTGTCCGGCAAAAGGCTGACGAGACTTGAGTCAATCGGATCTTCGGCCGAAGTATGGGATTGAGTGGCTAGCTACTGGCCAACTTGTGAACCTCCCCGCCCTTACGGACGGGGCTTCTGGCTCCGCCGTTTGGTTGGAGTTACCAAGCATCGCTCCC
>JABEUO010000086.1 GCA_013044415.1 Acidimicrobiaceae bacterium | reverse complement strand
TTTGCGGAACCGCTCGATGTACCACTCGGAGTGGCCTTCTGGGTGGTCTGTAAACCAGCGCGGGAGGGGGGATGCTTTTGGTTGATTAGTCACCTCTTCAGGCTAGTGGTCGGGTCAAAACTCTTCTTCTAACTTGATCGTTCTGCCCTTTCCACCGGAGCCTTCTGGTCCTCCTGAGTACTCTGATGGCAGGGTGAAACCACAGGTAACTTTGCTCGTGAAATTTACCCCATTACGCGACTCGAGCATTCAAAAGGAGAATCAATTTATTTGCTACTAATGCCACGAGTGAGTCACGGGGTAGGCTTTTGGTGGCATTTTAGGTGGTGGCATCTCCACCAATATTTGGCACTAAGGCGGATGGATGAATATTTTGGTCACTGGTGGAGCTGGATTTATCGGTTCGAATTTTGTCCGGTACTGGTTGGCTCACCATCCGAACGATACCGTTGTGGTGCTCGATGCACTTACCTACGCTGGGTGTATCGAGTCCCTTGACGACGTCAAGGATAAGATCGACTTTGTGCAAGCGGACATAGCTGACCTCGACAAGGTGACGGCTACCCTTTTGGATAACGAGACCGAGGTCGTAGTCAACTTCGCAGCCGAATCACACAACTCCTTAGCGGTATTAGATCCGCACAGGTTTTTCCAGACCAACGTCATTGGAACCCAACAGATCCTCGAGGCCTCAAAGAGGGCTAAAGTTGCTCGTTTTCATCACGTGTCCACCTGCGAGGTGTATGGCGATCTGGACCTAGATTCCACAGATGCCTTCAAGGAAGATTCTCCGTACCTCCCGAGGACGCCGTACAACGCTTCAAAGGCGGGGGCTGATCACGCAGTTCGTGCCTACTACTACACCTATGACCTTCCGATCACCATCACCAACTGTTCTAACAACTACGGCCCGTACCAGTTCCCCGAAAAGGTCATTCCTCTCTTTGTCACCAATGCTCTCGACGATAAACCTCTCCCCCTCTATGCGTCGACCCAAAACCGCAGGGAGTGGTTGCACGTGCTCGATCATGCCAGTGCTATTGAAGCGGTGCTTGAGAGGGGGAAGGTGGGAGAGACCTACCACGTCGGCTCGGGGATAGAAAAATCGATTGAAGAGATAGCCGATGTAGTCCTTAGGGAGCTAGACAAGCCACTTGAACTAAAAACGATCGTTCCTGATAGACCGTCCCATGACCGACGCTACCTGCTCGACTCGTCGAAGTTGAGAAATGAGCTGTCTTGGCGGCCGGCATACGACTTTGAAACGGGTATCAAGGAGACCGTCCGGTGGTATTCGGAGAACCGAGACTGGTGGGAGAGGCTCAAGGAACGTGCACCGGTGAAGGAAGACTCTTGGCGGGTCGATAGATGATGATCAGTGTTTTGATAACCGGTGGCAAGGGCCAATTGGGGCTAGAACTCGCCGAGGCATTCTCAAAGCGAGTAGTCGTTGAAAAGGTACACTCTTTAGACGTCGACGAGATGGACATTACCTCTCGTGAGTCGGTGAGCGAAATTATCGGCTACCTCCAACCCGACATAATAGTCCACGCTGCTGCGATGACCCAGGTGGACTCGTGTGAGGACGATCCGAATCTTGCCTACCAGATAAACGCACTCGGTACTCGCTGGGTCTACGAAGCCTCGAGATCCGTTGGAGCAAAGATGTGTTATGTGTCGACCGACTATATCTTTGACGGCAAGGCCTCTAAGCCCTATACCGAATGGGACGTGCCAAATCCGGTCTCGGTCTACGGGAAGTCGAAACTCGCCGGTGAAACCGAAGTAGGTAACCACGCGCTGATAACGAGGACCTCCTGGGTAGTGGGGCGTTATGGGCAGAACATGGTTAAGACGATCCTTCGCCTCGCATCGCAGGAGGGTGACCTCAAATTCGTCGATGACCAGTTTGGTTCTCCGACCGTGGCTCATGACTTAGCGGAAAAGATCGTACAGCTCAGCCTCGAAGGGCGCATTGGTGTCTACAACGTCACTAACACCGGGACTACAAGTTGGTATGAACTCGCAAAGTTTGTCCTCGAGACGGCTGGTCATGACCCATCGAGGGTCAAGGCTATCTCCTCGGATATGCTTCCAAAGGAGCGTAAGGCACCTAGACCCTCCTACTCGGTGCTCGCACCGCTTGCGCTGGAGCTATCGGGAGCCGGCTGTCTACCCCATTGGAAAGAGTCCGTCGGTGACCTCGTACGGTACCTCATCGAGAAGGACTAGCCAATTTGGTCTCTTTTGACACCAATGAGGGTTCGACTACGGCAATAATCGTCGATTATTTCGCCGGAGATATGCTAACCGGGGCCATCGAAAGCCTGCTCGCAGAGGGTGTAAAACGAGTGGTAGTGGTGGATAACTCCGAAACTAAGGCGTCGATGCGGACGAGGTATTACCGGCAGGAGCGGGTGGATTTCATATTCGCCGAGCGGAACCTCGGTTACGGGGCGGCGGTTAACCTGGCACTGGTCGGGGTTGATACCCCTTTTGTGATCGTCTCCAATCCAGACATCATGGTAGCTAGGGGAGCGGTGGGGAAGCTCATCGAATTGGCACAAGACCCCAGGGTGGGAGTAGTCGGACCCGAGATATTAGACGGTGCCGGGGTGCGCTACCCATCTTTTAGGAGGTTTCCTTCATTCGTCGATTCGATTGGACACGGAATGTTGGGGCAGTTCTTTCCGAACAATAGATTCTCGGCTCACTACAGGCTAACGGGATGCCACCCGGTCGAACCGGTAGAGGTCCCATGGGTCTCGGGGGCCTTCTTCCTCACTCGAACTGAGGTGATCCGCTCGTTAGCCGGATTTGACCCGGCGTACTTCATGTACTGCGAGGATATCGACCTCTGCTATCGGGCCAATAGGAGGGGTTTCGTGGTCGTCTTCCAACCCGAAGCCACTGTGCACCACGCCCAAGGGGAGTCGTCGAAGCTCCGTGCTACTAGGAGCCTCTATCACCATCACCGATCGATGTGGATCTACGCGGCGAGGCACGAGGAGTCTACCGCTACCCAATGGCTTGGGTTTTTCGGCCTGATCCTGAGGTTTTTAGTATTAATCAGCCGAAACAAGTTCCAAAGGATGCGTTTAAGTGCTAGTCAAGCCGACAAGTCCTACTAGGGTATTGCCGTCATGACTAGGGGAAGTGCTTCAAAGAAGGTCGCTAAGGCGGCCGCAGCGGGAAGAACAAAGAAGGTAAGGGGAGAGGTCCCCATAGGTTTCTATTCCCTGCTTACGGTGGTTGTCATTGCTGGTGTAGCGGTGGTTTGGTATTCACGTTATGAGAGCCAGAACCCCAAAGTCACCCCGACCGTCCAGCCGGCCGTCGGTACTACTTGGAATGCGGCGATTGGCTTCGACGTCTGCGGAAAATCGTTACCCAACCTCCCCGCTCAGAGTGCGACAAGCAACCTCGGACTCTACACCACCGGCAACGGCGTGATCACCATAGCCCCCAAGACCGCGGCTCAGGCGGGGAATGCGGCGACACTTGGGGCATTTGTCGCAGGTTACAAGGGTCTATCTATCACGGCAACTGGTTTTAGCTATCCCGGCAAGGGGAGTTACGGCTCTACGACCACTTGTGGCGGGAAGCCTGCGGTCTACGGCGTCTACAGCTGGTCTAGCCTCTTGGCGACCTCTCCGACGAAGATTGTCGACCCGACAAATCATAAGTTCTCCAACGATGAGCTACTCACCATTGCGGTACTGCCTAAAGGTACAAAGCCGACGAAGCCGGCCTCCGAGGTGGCACTGATCAACCAGGCGGCGACGAACACCACCACCACTACCGCAGCTGGATCGGCGACTACCCTCGCCCCCACTACCTCGACCACCAAGGCTTCAACCTCGACTACCAAAGCGTCTAGTAAGAACTCATCTGCTGGGTAGAGTGGCTACCCGGAAGAGGCTCCATTAGACTGGCGTGGCGCTACTCGTGGGTCGAATTTAGCCCTCAGCTTCGACCGGATAGAGGAGGTTCGATGAAGGCTGTCGTATTGGTTGGAGGAGAAGGTTCGCGACTAAGACCTCTCACCTTGGACACCCCAAAGCAGATGCTCTCGGTTGTGGGAATGACGATGCTCGAAAGGGTCCTTGACCACCTCTACGCACACGGCATCGACGAGGTAGTCCTTTCGCTCGGCTATCGGCCCGACGTTTTCCTAAACGCCTATCCAGACGGCATCGCAAGGGGCGTAAAGATGAAGTATGCAGTCGAGTCCTCTCCTTTAGACACTGCTGGAGCGATCAGATTTGCCGTCGATGAGGCGGGCTTCCATGAGACGGTAGTCGTAGTGAATGGGGATGTGCTATCGGACATCGACATTACGGAGCTGGTGGAGTTCCACAGGTCGAAGTCAGCCGAAGCCACCATTTCGCTGGTGCCGGTGGATAACCCGAGCGCTTTTGGCGTCGTGCCTTGCGATTTAGATGGTCGGGTGATGGCATTCATAGAAAAGCCACCACGCGATCAGGCTCCGACGAACATGATCAACGCAGGCGTATACGTTCTAGAGCCTAGTGCAATTGCCAGGGTCACACCAGGCGAACAGGTCTCCATTGAACGCTGGCTCTTCCCTAAGCTGGTCGAGGCGAAGTCGCTCTACGCAAAGCCCTCCGACGCATACTGGATTGACGCCGGGACCCCAGAGAGCCTTCTCAGGGCCTCTATGGATATCCTCTATGGAAAGCGAGTGGACACCGGGCGATCCGGGGCGGTCGCTACCGTTGATTCGTCGTCCAACGCAGAGTTCGGCGATTCCCTAGCTACTTGGTGCTTCATCGCCGAAGGATCCGTCGTCGCCGAGTCCGCAGTGTTGAGGTCCAGTGTGGTGGAAAAGGGTGCCACCATATTTGCCGACTGCATCATCAGTTCTTCTGTGATCATGGCAGGGGCACACATCGGCGCCGGCAGTGTCATCGAGGACTCGATCATCGGGAAGGACGTCATCGTCCCAGAGGGTGCAATGGTCCTCGGGGGCTCTGTGGTAGCCCGTTTCGCCGAGCTTGAGCCTGGGTGTCGAATAGTGGGCGAGAGGGTGCCGGCGTGAAGGCTGCCAATAGGGTCGTAGTCACGGGCGGTGCGGGATTTATCGGATCCAACCTGGTGGATCGGCTTCTTGCTGAAGGATATGCCGTCGACGTGGTTGACGATCTGTCCACGGGGTCACTCCTCAACCTTCACGAAGCCCGAACCCAAGGCGAGGGTAAGTTCTCTTTTTTCCAAGCTTCGGTGAATGGTGACGAATTTCAAGAGATCATCTCTGTCAGGCAGCCGAAGTACATCTTCCATCTCGCCGCTCAGGCCGATGTGAGAAAGTCCATGGCGGATCCGGTTTACGACGCCGAAGTTAACCTCCTGGGGTCGATTCGTGTCTTAGACGCAGCGAGGTGCAACTCGGTGCAAAAGGTGATTTACGCTGCCTCCGGGGGAACCCTATACGGAGAACTGCCACCGGGGAGGGACTGTTTCGTAGAGAAGGATCGGGGGGAGTTGCCCGACTCCTTCTACGGGTTATCCAAGGCACTGGTTTTGGACTACCTCGACGGATACCGAAAGGTATTCGACTTGGAGTACAGCGCATTGGCCCTTGGAAATGTCTACGGTCCGAGGCAGGACCCAAATGGCGAGGCCGGCGTGGTGTCGATATTCTTCTCCAAGATGCGTCAGGGTCAACCTACGACGATATTTGGCGATGGGATGCAGACTAGGGACTTTGTCTTTGTCGACGACGTGGTGGATGCCTTCGTCCGAGCGTTGGACTCAGGCGGAGGTCTAGTTATGAACATCGGTTCGAACGTAGCGACTTCTGTATTGACCCTCCATAAGTTGCAGAGCGAACTCTCTAACTACCACCAAGGGCCATTGTTTTCTCCGGCAAGAGGTGGGGAATTGATGCATTCGAGGTTGGACAATACCCTAGCGAGGGTGCACCTCGGATGGCAGCCCTGGACGCCTCTTGAAGATGGGCTGAAAAGGACCCTCGCCTACTTCAAGGCGACCCTGGGCTAGCTCACCGAAAGAGGTCCTGTTCGGGACTGCGAATGATCTCAGCGGCTCTTTTCCCTTCGGTGATCCAGCCCGAATCGACCCCCCTGACTACCGCTACCGGGATCGCTGTCGCCTTCTTTTTTACGAGGTCAGCCGCCGAGGCGATCTCATCGGCGACACACACTTCGGTTGCGACGAGGGTCCTCCCACCGGCATCCTTGGTCCCCTTCAGATTCACGATCACCTCGAGGCCAGCGGAGCCGATTGCCACGTCGGTTACTCCGTTGCGCCACGCCCGTCCAAATGTATCTGAGACGATAACTGCAATATCTACCCCGGTCAGTGCCTTTACCCGTCGCCTGATCCACTGTGCCGACCGGTCGGGGTCTATTGGCAGGAGGGAGATCTCTCCATCGAGGTTATTGGACCTATCTACCCCGGAATTAGCACAGATGAGACCGTGGTGGGTCTCGGTGATCAGCAGGTGGCCCCTCTGCCGGAGGATCCGCTTTGCTTCGGAAAGCACCGCCGCTTCATAGGCCGCCTCGTCGTCTTGACCGGCTAAGACTATTCGACCCTCGGCTTTGGAGACGACCTTCTGCGTGACGACGGCTATGTCGTTCTGCTCAAAAGCGAAGTTGTTGACCATTTCCAAAGCGACGTCGTCCCCGGGCCTTATCTCGCCAATCCCGATGATCGGGAGGATCTCAATTTTTTGCATCACTCGCCTAATTGTCTGTGCGATGACCCAGGCGTTGCCCTGGCATTCGAAGACGGAGCTAGTTAACAGCCCCGGCCTTAGCGAAATCGACCGTCGCCTCCGCTAGGGCCTCTTCCTTTGCCCTCGTGGTCATCATGGTATCTGTCAGAAGTACTCTATAGCCGAGTGACTCGAGTTCGCTTTTAGCTTCGGAATCTCTATGGTCGATGACAATCCCGGAGGCGAAGTCCTCATAGATGCGGGCCACAGAGACGAGGGAGGCGTCACCAAAGAGGTCTCTGAGGTTTGACTCGGCGGGCCCCTTTATCGCCTTTCCCCCGACAATGGGGGATACGAATACCGTAGATGAGCGCCTCTTTATTACCGCTTTTGCGATTTCGTCGATCGCTAATATCGGTTTGATCGAAAGTATCGGGTTGGAGGGGGCGATTATGATCACCTCGGCCTCGGCTATAGAATCTAAAACCCGAGGTGCCGCAGTGGCCGTCTCCGCCCCACGATAATTGACCTCTAGGATTCTCTCCTGGTGTCTCTGTTTGACGAAGTACTCCTGAAAGCTCACCTCCCTGGTAGTACCGCCGCTGCATAGAAGAATGCGAGTCCTGACGGGATCGTTCGACATGGGCAAGATCTCTATCCCGACATTGCGTTTCGAGGCTATTTCGGCGGTAACTTCACTGAGGGTCGCTTTTTCATTCAGTCGGTCAGTTCTGTAGAGGTGTGTCGCGAGGTCTCTATCTCCGAGGGAAAACCAGCTTTCGCCCCCAAGCGCGGTCAGCTCTTGCATTGCTACAAATGTCTCGTCCTTCACCCCCCATCCGAGGGAGTCATTAGAGAGGCCGGCGAGTGTATAGGTGACCGTGTCGATGTCCGGCGAAACCGCAAGGGAGTGGAATCGGTCGTCGTCGCCGGTATTTACTATCGCAACAATCTGTTGGTCTAAATTGGAGCCCCTCAGGCCCCTAAGGAACTTGGCGGCACCAACTCCACCGGAGAGTACGCATATCATCCTTAGAGATTAACTTAGCGTGGACGAATTAGGGCTGGTAGGATATCCTCTCCATCTGGCAGAGTTGGAGGAATGGTGAAGGTAGCGCTCGAGGCGACGGCACTACTCGGCGAAAAGAGTGGTGTCGGCCAATTCGTGATGGGTGCCGTATCCGCTCTGAATTCCCTGCCTGGGGTCGAACTGTCTGCATTCGCAGTTACCTGGCGTCGCAGGGGAGAACTGGCACAGCGGCTTCCAAGTGGGGTTCGCCCAAGTGGTCTGCCGATGCCGGCACGCCCATTGAATCGCATGTGGAGCTCATTTGAGTTCCCCCCGGTGGAGCTATTTCTTGGTAGAGTCGACATCGTGCACGGGACTAACTTCGTGGTCCCTCCTGCGATCCTCGCCAACAGGGTAGTTACCGTCCACGATTTGACCCCATTGAGGTTTCCAGAGTTCTGTCGGGCAGAAGTACTAGTCTTTCCTCGCCTAGTCAAGAGGGCTATGGACAGGGGGGCGATCGTACATACTCCATCGGAATTCGTCCGAAGGGAGGTCATCGAACTCCTCGGTGGAGATCCAGACCGAGTAGTTGCGGTAGCACACGGTATAGGCGAAGTGTCAGAAGACGCCCTGCCGATGCAACTAACCGGCCCACATCCACGATACCTCTTAGCCCTCGGCACGATAGAACCACGCAAGGACTACATCACCCTACTGAGGGCCTTCGACAGAGTGGCCGAGTCGGAACCGGACCTACGGCTGGTAATTGCTGGTGGCCGAGGTTGGGGATTCGATGAGTTCAAAGCTGAACTCGAAAGGACCAAAAACCGGGCACGGGTAGATTATGTCGGCTACGTGGATGACCGCCGAAGGATCGAGTTGCTAAGAGGCGCTTCGGTCTTTGTCTACCCGTCCATCTATGAAGGGTTTGGTTTCCCCCCTCTGGAGGCGATGGCCTGCCAGACCCCCGTCGTTACCACGAGGGCGGGTGCCATAGAGGAGGTGGTTGGTGATGCCGCAATTCTGGCTGAGGTCGGTGACCCCCATGGACTAGCCGACGCTATTGACTCGGTACTCAATGATCAACCGATCCGTAGTCGACTTATTGGCGAGGGACAAGCTAGGGTGAAGCAATTTACTTGGCACAGGGCCGCAGAGGGACTTTTGTCGATCTATCGCCTTTTTAACGGATAAATGGTGAACGAATCGAGTGTCTAAAACGAGTAGCCGTCGGTGAAAACCCTACTGGTAGTCGAGCAACTTCGGAGGAAGATCCCAGGCGGGATTGGGACCTACACCCGATCCATTCTGGAGTCTTTGGCCAAAGTTCAAGTCGACCCGAGCGTCGACCCGGGTGTCGAGGTAGAGCTCTTCGCTTCGCGAAGTGGCGAGGGTGGACCAGATCCGCTGATGGAGTTTGGATTTCCAGTAAGAACCTCGAGACTCCCTCACCCTCTGGCCCAGCGAGCCTGGGATAGGGGACTCGACCCACCCAGACTGGAGCCGGGCGAACTCCTCCACTCCTTCTCGATGGGAGGACCACGGCTGAAGTCAAAGGCGAATCTATCGATCTTTACCATCTACGACACTGCGTGGATCGAAGTCCCCGAGACCTTCCCTAAAAGGGGTCGGGCTTGGCACGCTGGAGCGTTCGAGCATATCCGCAAGAGTGGTTCACACGTAGTTACTATTTCAGAGCGATCGCTAACCTCTTTGGTCAACGAGGGTATCGACCCCGATCAGTTGACGCTGATCCCGCCCGGTTCGGATCACCTTTCGGTGGCCGACAAGGGCGCTACCGAGGCGCTCCTAGCCGAACTCGGAGTAGAGTCCGCCTTCGTACTCTCCGTCTCCACTCTGGAGCCCCGCAAGAACCTCAAGAGGCTGGTAGAGGGTTTCCGTAGGTTCAGGGCGCTAAACGCAGAGCCTATCGACCTGGTAGTGGTGGGACCCAAGGGTTGGAACGACTCCGAAATCGATCCGACCCCCGATGTGCATTTAGCTGGCTTGGTCCCCTCGTCAGTGTTGGCCGGTCTGTTGACAAAGGCGACGTCGTTAGTTTACGTCCCGATCTACGAAGGCTTCGGTCTACCGGTACTGGAGGCAAACGTTAGCTGTGTCCCGGTAGTCGCATCGGACATACCGGCCTCGGAGGGTTGTGCCCTGATCGTCGACCCCCTGGACCCCGATTCGATTGCCCATGGGATAGAGAGGTCGATCTATGACACCCGTCTCCGTTCTGAATTGGTGACTTGTGGGCTGCTCAGGGCCTCGGAGATGACCTGGGAGCGTAGCGCTGTAGCACATTTGAATCTCTGGAAGAAGTTGGCCGACAGATGAGGTTCTCCATCGACCTCTCGGCGGTCCCGGCAAGGCCAGCGGGAGCGGGAAGGTATGCCATCGCCCTCGCATCGGGGATCTGTGAGTCGATGTCCGAATCGGATAGCGCGCTATTGATCTCTAGTTCCCACACTGCAGCCTTTTGGCAGGGCCTCGCCCCTTGCGCAGAGGTAGCTGCGAAGGTCCCCGGCAACAGGGTTTTGCGGCTGATCTACGAGCAGACTCTCTTTGAGCGGCTGCTAAATAAGAACCTGATAGATGTTCACCACGGGATCCACTACACCATGCCAGAGGGCTTCAAGGGGGCAACAGTGGTGACGGTCCACGACCTTACCCTCTTAGAGCATCCTGAATGGCACCAGAGGTCCAAGGCGATACTCTTCAAAAGGGCCCTTTTGGTCGCGGCTAAAAGCGCCGATTTTTTGATTTGTCCCTCCAACTTCACCGCAGACAAGCTGCGAAACCTCTTGAGTCCGAAGGGTAGCGTCGTCGTCATCCATCACGGTGTGGACCAGAAGGGGATAGGCGGTGAGTCTGGAGATCCAGCGAGGCTCCCTGAAGGGCTCTCCAGGTCCCCTTATATCCTCTTTGTCGGCACGATAGAACCGCGAAAGGACCTTGCCACACTTTTGAGTGCATTCGAGCGGATAGGCGAGAAGAACGGAGACATTGCCCTCGTGATCGCCGGTCAGGTCGGCTGGAAAGCCACTGAAGTGATCGCTCGGATCGACGGTAGTCCATTGAAGGAGCGGATCTTCCGACTCGACTATGTGGACGAAGCCACCCTAGGGGCCCTATATGCGAAGGCAAGTGCCTTTGTGTACCCCTCTTTTGAGGAGGGATTCGGCCTCCCCGTTCTGGAGGCGATGAGATCCGGCGTTCCGGTGATTACAACTAGGGGGACTTCGATGGCCGAGGTAGCAAGGGGAAGTGCGTTGTTGTTTTCCCCGGGCAACTATGAGGAATTGTCGGCGGCGATCGAGTCGGTGATCGACCAGACTGTAGCGAGTGAGAAATTAGTCGCCAAGGGGCTAGCGGTTTCGTCCGAATACACCTGGGAAGCGTCGATCAAGGCTCATTTGGCCGTCTATCGTTTGGCGGCGGAGAGAAATTAGTGCTTAGAGGGATCGAATGAAGTCGCTGATAACTGGTATGAACGGATTCGTGGGCGGTTGGCTCAAAGAGCACCTAGTGGCTGAGGGGGATTCGGTCATCGGCCTTCCAGAAGGTCTCGACATTTGTGACCGGAAGGGAATCATAGATTTTATGAGATCCGTAGAGGTCGATTGGCTATTCCACTTGGCGGCCCTGACCCACGTCGGCCAGAGCTGGCATGACCCAGAGGCTTTCTTCCGGGTGAACGTTATTGGGACCCAGAACCTCACCGAGGCGCTTGCGGAGTCTAACCCTAATGCCAAGATGATCTATATCTCCTCATCCGAGGTCTACGGTCAGAGCTTGATGGGGGAGAGTTCCCAAAACTATCTTCCGATCAATGAGACTACTTCGATCCGTCCGGTTACTCCCTATGCGGCTAGCAAAGTCGCCGCAGAATTCGTCGCCCTTCAGGGGGCATTTGGGAGGGGACTCGATGTCGTGATCGCACGCCCCTTTAACCACGTCGGGCCCGGCCAAGGGGAACAGTTCGTCGTTTCGGGTCTGGCTAAGCGAATCGTGGCGGCTCAAATTGAGGGACTCGACTCTATTCCCGTTGGAAACCTGGACTCTGAGAGGGACTTTACCGACGTAAGGGACGTAGTTAGGGCTTATCGGTCTTTGGCGGTCGCTGGCGATAGCGCCGAGGCGTATAACGTCTGCTCGGGGAGGGCGATTTCAATAGCCGAGATTGCCCAGGACCTGATACGTCTAGCGGGAGGGAAGGTTTTACTCAGGCAAGATCCCTCGTTGATGAGGGCCGTCGAGGTCAAGACGAGCATCGGAGACAGCAGCAAGATTGCCGCTGCCACGGATTGGTCACCGACTATTTCGATCGATCAGACCCTAACGGAAATCCTAGGATTTTGGCGAGATCGGTTACGGGAGA
>JABEUO010000085.1 GCA_013044415.1 Acidimicrobiaceae bacterium | reverse complement strand
CCCGGCTGGTGTTGATGGCATAAGACCTTGGGTGTCCGCTGGGCACTCAGGCAGCCTGAGCCAGGAATCCCCCGGCTTTAGCCGTGGGGAGGTTTCAATACCGATTGAGGCGCGCTAGCTACCTAGCCTTTTTGTCGGCACCACTCGAACCATGACTCGGACTTCACCCTCGGTTCGGAAGGGGTAGGTATCTTGTCCAAGATACTTCTTTGCCATCGCATCGATATGCGCGTCGGCCCCTCCGGTCTCGAACTCTCCTTTTCCACTCACCGAGACCCATCGGTAAGGCTGCTTGGAATCGACCACGCAGATCGAAACGTGCTTGAACTGCTCAATGTTGCGATGCTTCTTTCGGCCAACTGAAGTGTTGATTATGACGGCTTCTCCGTCGGTGTCCACCCAGGTAGGCGTGGAGTGCAGGGAACCGTCGGGATTAACGGTGGTAACTATCGCAATTTGCGCCTCTTTTAGGAGTTCAATATCGGCATCGGTTAATTTGTTGGCCATCTGTTTCCCCTTTTGATCTTTAATCTCAGAATATCGAATAATACATTACGCCCGTTGTGCAATTATCGAATATTCACCAATTCTCCTGGACCAAGGTTCGCAAAAGCTAAGGGATGCTCTTAGGGGTCGACCAGACTATGGGGCTCAAAAGTGTTAGATTCTGCAAGGTTGTATTTACAGAATCAAGGAGGAGACGTGAAACTCGGCTTGCAGCTTGGATACTGGTCGTCGGGACCACCAACGGGAGCTTTAGAGCTACTGCTAGCCGCAGAGGACCTCGGTTTTGATTCGGCGTGGACCGCAGAAGCCTACGGTTCCGATGCCCTTACGCCATTGGCATGGTGGGGTTCGCAGACCAAGCGTATCAAATTAGGGACTGCCATCATGCAGCTCTCTGCCAGGACACCTACCGCAGCAGCGATGGCCGCCTTGACCATGGATCACCTCAGCAATGGGAGGTTCATAATGGGGATTGGTGCATCTGGCCCCCAGGTCGTCGAAGGATGGTACGGACAGCCGTATCCAAAACCACTTCTGCGTACTCGAGAATATATAGAGGTAGTGCGTTCTACCCTCAAGCGAGAGGGTCCACTCGTTCACAATGGCGAGTTTTATAATCTTCCGCTACAAGGTGGCCGCAACCTAGGGAAGGCACTTAAATCAACGGTTCATCCCCTGCGTAAAGATCTACCGATATTTATGGCAGCAGAAGGGCCGAAGAACGTCGCACTGGCTGCTGAAGTTGCAGATGGCTGGTTTCCTTTTTGGTTTTCGCCAAGTTCGGACTCTTTCTATCGCCAAGCACTTTCCGAAGGCTTCTCCGCTCAGCCCTTATTAGATAAGGCCAAAGGATTTGAGGTCGCATGCCCGACCATGGTGGCCATCGATGACGACGTGGAAGCCGCAGCGGATAAGATCCGACCCTTCATTTCCCTCTACGTCGGGGGTATGGGTTCAAAGTCGGCAAATTTCCACGCAGATGTATTCGTTCGCATGGGCTACGAGGAGGAGTGCCGTAAAATTCAAGAGGCATTTCTTGCCGGAGATAAGGCCGGCGCAAACTCGCTTATTCCACTTCGCATGGTAGAGGATGTTGCGCTCGTCGGGCCGAAGGAGAAGATAAAAGATGATCTCGAGCGGTGGAATGACACGGTAATCACCACCTTGATCGTCGGCGGAGACCTCCAATTGATTCGTACCATGGCTGAGCTTGTACTTGGTTAGCCATGTCGACAAGTCAGGCTACGTTCCTCGTGATTTTTGCATTTAGGTAGGCCTATTTCCATCTATAGAGGTGCTCTGGCCTACCGGTCGCTCCGTACTTGAGGGTGATGTCGACCTTTCCCAGGCGAGCTAGGTAGGAGAGGTAACGTTGTGTTGAAGTCCTAGAAAGGCCGCTCCGCTTCGATACCTCTTCTGCCGTTAGGTCTTCCTTAGTCTGACGGAGTGTTTCGACTACTTTTTCGGTGGTATGGATCGAATGCCCCTTTGGCCTCGTCTCCTCAGGGGTGGACCGTATGGAGAGCCAAAGTTTGTCTATCATCGCCTGGTCGACTTCTTCTACTGAATCGACTTCCTGCCTAAAGATTCGATAGGAGTGGAGTCTTTCTGTCAGGCTCGCCGAATCGAAGGGCTTAGTAATGAAGTGCACCGCACCGGCCTGCATGGCAGTTCGGACGCTAGCTGTGTCCTTTGCGGCGCTCACTACAATTACGTCCGGCCTTGGGGGTTCCATCTGGTTGAGCTTAGATAGCACTTCCAGTCCGGTGATGTCGGGCAGGTAGAGGTCGAGGAGTACGAGGTCTGGGTGGTTCTGGGCGATGAGGTTTAGCGCTTGCTCGCCGGAAAAAGCGTGTCCTTGAACCCGAAATCCGGCCACCCTCTCAACGAAGGTCGAGTGGATCTGATTAACGCGATAGTCGTCCTCGACGACAAGAACATTTATGTCGCTCAAGTTACCATTTCCTTTGGCTGCGGAGACCGCCACTTTTAACTCTAAGGCCCGTAGCTTGAGTCTTGGTCAATTTTGATCGTAGCTGATTCTGCGATGTGCGACGGTTGATGGTTACTTTTCGAACCTTCTGGCGGTACTTTCTTGGTGGCCATTGCCCGCTTTGGCTTCGCTGGGCCGACCGAGAACGGTAGGACGATCTTGAAACACGCACCCGGGGTGTTGGAGACCTCGATGCTCCCCGACGACTTCGATACCACCTGCTTTATTAGCGCAAGGCCTAATCCGCGCCTAGCCCCGTGACGAGATTGCTTGGTCGAGAAACCGTCGACGAATATATCTTCACGAAGTTCAGCGGGAATTCCCGTTCCCGAGTCTTCGGCCTCAATTAGTAGATCTTGTCCAAGATTTGTGAGTTTTATCCTTACCCAGCCGGGGTCACCACTGTTCCATCCGACTTGCAGTGCCGGCAGAGCTGCCGCGTCGATAGCGTTATCAATTAGGTTTCCGAGCACCGATAGCACTTCGACCGGATTTACAAGCTTGTCGTCCAGGTGGGTCGACTCGTCTACTATGAGCTTCACCGAGCGCTCTGCGGCCGCAGCGCCCTTTGCGAAGATTAGGGCGGTTACCATGGGGTCCTTCACCTGGTCGGTGAGTCGTGACGAGATGGTATCTTGGGTCAGCGATACGTCACGGGCGAATGCCACCGCTTCCTGGGACTCACCAATCTCAATTAATCCGATAATGGTGTGGAGCTTGTTAGAGAACTCATGCGCCTGAGCGCGAAGGGTTTCAGTCATTCCTACGAGTGAATCGAGCTCCTTAAGGAGCCCCTCCTGTTCGGTTTGATCACGTATCGTTATCACGTGGCCGAGACTGCGGCCGTCTTGGGTTACCTCGATGTTGTTGATGATCAGTACAGAGTCGCCAACGACAACTGGTAGGTCTGAACCGGTAATTTGCTGCGTTAGCACTGCCTTAAGTCGAGATCCCCTAACGAGCACTGATAGTGGGCGTCCGGCGGAGCGCTTCGGGAGGTTTAGTAGCCTCTGAGCTTCGTTGTTGAAGAACCTGATCCTGCCTTCCCCATCGAGACCGATGACTCCCTCGTAGATCCCCTCGAGCAGGGCCTGTTGCTCTTCGATCACAGATGCAAGTTGGGTCGGCGACATCCCAAGGGTAGCCTCCCTTAGCTGCCTGCCGGCTAGGTACATTCCAAGTGCCGCTAGCGCGAGCGTAGCTATAATTGCCAGCCAGAGTTTCCAGCCAGATCCAGCGAGTATCTGATAGAGATTTTCGCTGGTAGCGGTGACTACCAAGTCGTAGCCCGGCAACTTTCCTAAGGGTTCGAGTTTTCCGATGTATGCGACATTCCCCGGGGAGCTATTGCCTTTGCAAATCGACGATACATTGGAGTCGATGGCGAGTTCAGCTAGCGATGAAGGCGGCTGGTAGCCGTATGAGTATTTGGCATCTTGGGCGGCTGTGCCCTCGATTCCCCCGATAGGAATTTGACTGGTTGAAGGTGGACGGATCGCCGAGACCTCAAAGTCTGGGAGGTACGCGAGGTTGACGTGGAGATCACGACAGAGCAGGTCCAATGGGTCGATCGTGCTAGCTGGAAGTGTCGGTGGTTTAGTTCGATTAGACCTCACATCGGTTCCAATTGGGCCAATCTTTTGGCCCGCAATGGCATAGCTCGTATATAGCTGGCGTTTGGTATTTACGACAAGGTGTGAGGACGCAACCGAGGCAACTAGCAGAGCCGAAAGGCTCATTGCGAGGACCGCCAAGGCTGCGATTGTGGCACCTAGCCTCAGCCGTAGATTTCTCGAGTCCTTTTTTGTCTCGTTTTGGCCGTCCACCTGCTCCCCCAATCCAAAAGGCTAGCAAGTTCGCGTCATACCGCAAGTTTTTCCCACGCTAGGTACGTGCTGGGATTAATGGGATTAAGTGAATGAATGGGAAAAAGTAAGTGAAATTGGTCACAAGGTCTCTACCTTTTTGTCATCTAGTAATAATTACTTATGAATTTTTTGTCAGATGGCCAATTTGTTTCGGGAGATCCGCTCTTTGAGTCAAATCACCCGGTGCAGCCGGCATTAGTCGAAGGACTTGGAGATTTGGGGGCATGAGTCTATTTTTTCTGACGTTGGGATTCGGGCTGGTGACGGCGTCGGTCCTTTCGCTTTTGTCAGTCGGATTAAGTCTGCAGTTTGGAGTTACTAATTTCGTAAACTTCGCCTACGGTTCCTATCTTTCCGCTGGGATGCTCTTCACCTGGACATTTTCCGCTAAGTTGCATTTCCCATTTATCTTGGCGGCTGCTTGCGGAGTTATCCTTACGGCGATATTGGCGCTAATAGTTAATGAGGTAGTCTTCGAGCCATTTGCCAAGAGGCGCAAGAGTATCTTTTACATGCTCATAGTTACATTTGGGCTCTCTTTGCTTCTCGACTCGATACTGCAGATTTTCTACGGAGTTGGTTTCGAGAAATTCCCGATCAAGCAGAGTACAGCGATTAAGATCGGCCCGTTTGACTTTACCGGGGTGCAGCTTTTGATCATCTTGGTGGCGGTCGTGTCGATGGTAGTGATCCACCTCTTGTTGACTAGAACTTCTCTCGGTAAGAAGATGCGAGCCATGTCGGACAACCCTGATCTGGCGAAGATTTCTGGAATAGATACAAAGTCGGTCACAAGGGCGACTTGGGCCATCTCGGGAGCCTTGGCCGGTCTTGGCGGAGTGGTTTTAGCCCTCAATACCGTCTATTTTGAGACGACTACCGGTGACAGCCTCCTCTTTGTGATATTCGCCGCAGTTATCCTTGGTGGGATCGGGCAGACCTATGGAGCTATGCTCGGCGCCCTGGTGATCGGGGTGGTTACCGAGGTTTCGGCGGTCTGGGTCTCTTCGGCCTATAAGACCGACGTGGCCTTTTTGATCCTCGTCGTCATGCTGCTTGTAAGGCCTCAGGGGATCATCGCTTCCCAGGGCAAGGCGTAAGGGGGCCGACATGACTGGAAGCTTTGGAACCTTTGAATACCTTGGGGGAAGTGAAAATTGGATATAATACTCGGCTACGTGACGACCATACTGGTCTTCTTCTTTACCTACAATATCTTTACCCTGGGCCTTAATATACAGTTTGGTTACACGGGAATCTTGAACTTCACGGTGATCACCTTTATGGCTATCGGTGGTTACGTGGCAGGTGTCTTGGCAATGCCAAAGGCGGCCGCAGGAAGTGGAATCTACTACATACTCGGGCTCAATCTCCCCTGGCCAATTGCGGCCCTTGGGGGTGTCCTGGCCGCTGGGCTACTCGGCTACCTCATCGGTCAGATAGCTCTCAAGAGGCTCAGGAGCGACTACCTTGCTATCGTTACCCTGGCGACAGGGACCCTGCTCTACGGGCTGATCGGCAATGGGACTTCGATCTTCGATGGGTGGCAGGGCCTGTTCAACGTTCCGCAGCCCTTCGCTGGTTTTCGGACCTGGACACCCCTTGGCTATTCGATCTTCTTTACCATCATGACCGGTGTTCTATTCGTCCTACTCTGGTTGTTCGCCAATCGAATCTATAAGTCACCCTTAGGTCGAGTCATGCGAGCGGTACGTGACGATCAGGACGTCGTAGAGGCATTCGGCAAAAACACCTTCAAGGTGAGGATGACGGCGATGGTAATTGGGTCGATGTACGTCGGAATTGGCGGGGTCTTGACCATCGCCTACATAACGGCCCTTTCTCCAGCTGGCTGGACGACGGGTGAAACCTTTGTAGTCTGGGCGGCCCTGTTAGTCGGTGGCCGTGGAAATAACTTCGGGGCAATTGTGGGATCCTTCTTGGTCGCTGTCGTGTTCAACGAGGCGACTAGGTACCTGCCGCAAATACCGGCACATCCAAACCTAATTCCGGACATACGGTATGTGCTGATCGGACTTGCCGTAATCCTCTCGGTCTACTTCAGGCCACAGGGGATGTTCCCGGAGAAGAAGAATACATTCCTAGAAGTACCGCTGGGCGATAGTTCCAAGGCAATAGAGGAGCACCTAGCCGGTGGTCTTTCCAAGGTTGGAGAGCAGTAATGACGATGATTTCGAAAGACCCATCCCCTGTGGTGAAAGTGGCCCTAGAGGTCGATTCGCTAAAGAAGAGTTTTGGTGGTGTCGCTGCGGTCGACGGAGCCAGTTTCTCGGTGGAAAAGGGCACGATTACCGGATTGATTGGTCCGAATGGTGCTGGCAAGTCGACGATGGTCAACCTGATTTCAGGGGCGCTAAGTCCAGATTCTGGCCATATTCGGCTAGACGGGCAGGAGATTGGGGGTCTCGAGCCCCATGAGATCGGTGCTCGGGGATTGATTAGGACCTTCCAAATCTCCAGAGAGTACCCAGATATGACGGTAATGGAGAATCTGATCGTTTCAGCGTCTAACCAAGGCGAGAAGTTATTCAACGTCTGCTTTAGACCCTCGGTGGGCAAGAAGAGGGATCGTGAGCTTGTGGAGCGTGCGCTCCACACCCTGGTAACTTTTGGACTCTATCCACTGCGGAACGAATACGCTCGTAACCTCTCTGGCGGACAGAAGCGGCTCTTAGAGTTGTCAAGGGCCGTCATGGCCGACCCCAAAGTCCTTCTCCTCGACGAGCCGATGGCCGGGGTCAATCCAGCCCTCATTGAGAAGCTCGGAGAACATATCGTCGAGTTGAATAAAGACCTGGGGACGACTTTTGTGCTCGTGGAGCACAACTTGGAGATAGTCGAAAAGATCTGCTCGAAAGTCATAGTGGTGGCTCTCGGGACGACCTTGGCCGTTGGAACGATGGCAGAGCTGAGGAAGAACAAGGCCGTTGTTGAAGCGTATTTAGGGGGTGACGTTCGTGAGCGTGTTGGTAGTTGATCGCCTCACAGCGGGTTACGGCAAGAATCCGATCGTATGGGATGTCAATCTCCAGGCGAAGGTCGGACAGGTAGTAGGGATCGTGGGTCCCAACGGCGCAGGTAAGTCGACCCTGCTGAAGGCGATCTTTTCTATGGTCCGTATTGAATCGGGAAATATCCGACTCGACGAGACCGACGTTACTGGCCGGTCGTCCTATCTGCTGGCCCGGTCTGGCCTGGCATACGTCCCGCAGGTTCAGAATGTTTTTGCAACTATGTCGGTTGAAGAGAACCTCGAACTCGGCGGAATGATGAAGAAGTCTGACTTGAAGCGGAGGATTTCGGAAGTTCTTGAAATCTTTCCGGATCTTCATGTTGCCCGTAATAAAAAGGGTGGTGACCTCTCTGGAGGTCAGCGAAACATGCTGGGCATGGCTAGGGCACTTATGGCCGAGCCCAAGGTAATTCTTCTCGATGAACCGACCGCTGGCCTTTCACCGATCTACGTCGATGTCGTTTGGCAACAGGTCAAAAGGATAGCCGAGTCTGGTACGTCGGTTGTGGTCGTTGAGCAGAACGTCGACAGGGCGATTAGCTCGTCCGATTGGGTTTATGTCCTTGTAGCCGGGCGTAATAGGGTCGACGGTCCAGCAGCGGCAATAGCCGAGCTTGAGCTCGGAGAGATCTTCCTGGGGGCAGTTCAGGCTGCGAACGAAGAAGAGGGCATGCTCCAACATAAGTGAGCGTGTCATTTCGTTCCGGTCGGAATGCGCAGGGGGGGAGAAGGAAATGGCGAGCCTGGAGGCGCTATTTTCGAAGTCTAGTTCCAGGGACGGTAAGTGTAGAAAGATTAGGAGGACCTATTTTGGGGCGATTCAAGTCATTTAGCCGTTGGCTAGGTGCGGTCGGGGCTCTCTCTATGGTGTTGGCAGCTTGTGGGGGATCGTCTAGTTCTTCATCATCTGGGTCAACGACCACAGCGGTGCCAAAAACTATAACGGTAGGAGAACTCCTGCCGATGTCGGGTGCGGAAGCATTCGTCGGGCAGTGGTTCGACCACGGAGTCAAAGCTGGTATTCAAGCCGTTAACGCGGCGGGTGGCGTCATGGGTGCCAAATTGGTGCCGGTTCTTGAAGATACCGCCGGTGACCCAGTTGATGCTGTAACGGCTTGGCACACGTTGCAGCTGCAGAAGCCGTCATTTGTCATGGGACCATCGTCATTGGAGATAATGGGAGTTATAAATGACTTCCAGAACGCCAAGATTGTGGACATGATGGAGGGTGGTACAACCCAGCTAGACAACATGCAGTACCCTTACGTCTACAGGGTTTTCCCCTCGGACTCGGCGCTGCTAGCGGCTGAGGCTTACTATGCGGTAAAGCAAGACCACTGCACCCGGGCATCATTGATGTACACCGCGGACGCAAATGCTCAGGCTGAAGTCCCGGCGGTTGTCAGGGCGTTCAAAGCACTTGGTGGGACTATCCTCGCCAACGAGCAGATAACAGCTGGTCAGTCTTCATATTTGACCGAGGTTACCAAGGCGTTTGCCCAAAATCCCCAATGTGTATTTTTCCATGCTGATCCCCAGACTGCGGCTACAGAGTTTGCAAATGTTCGCCAGCTGGGACACATGAACGTTAAGTTCATCACTGGAGATACTGGTGCCTCGCTGCAGCTAGCTCAGGCCTTCGGTCTGTCGGATGCGGCAAAGTGGATGGTTGGTATGGGCGCTCCTGCGGCGTACCCGCAGTCCCAAGCTGCTTTCCTTAAGGCTTACCAAGCCGTTTGGCATACCAACAAGCCATTACCTGCGTCGCCAGCTATGTACGACGGAGTTGTAATAGCTGCTTTGGCAATGACCGCAGCCCATTCCACAAACCCAGTGGTTTGGCGGCCATATATCAAGAAGGTGGCAAACGGGCCCGGCACCGACGTCTATACATACGCGCAAGGCGTCAAGGACCTGAATGCTGGGAAGGCTATCAACTACCAGGGAGCATCTGGTAATGAGAACTTCAACAAGTACCACAATGTCTTCTCTGACTTTACGGTAGTCCAGTTCGATACGAGCGGCAATATGCACACTATCGATACGGTAACCGCAGCTCAGGTGGCATCTACCTACTAGTTCTAAGCCAAGAACCCAATGATTAATTGGTTGGGTCGGCTGGATCTTCAGTCGGCCCAACCTTCTTAAAGTTCCCCCGGATACCGTGCCAAAGGCCCATTGCGGGCCTTTGGCATTTAAGTCCCTTATTGAGGTGTGTGAACAAGGCCTCGCCTTCAGGTGCGGCGGCTGAGGCAGGCGCTAATCAACTGTCGGATAGAGGGCAGGCACGTTTTAGGACCGGCAAGATCTAGGACCGGCAAGATCTAGCGAGGAGACAAAGCTGCGGGCTCTTTATTGATCCTTTAACCATATTTCGGAACTTGTGGGCCAGAAGCCTTCGTCGAAGGATTAGCTAATAGGGTCCAGTTCACTATTTATTGGGCGCTTCGGTCTGGACTCGGTTTCGGGTCGCTCCAGCTGGAGGTTTCTTGCAAATCTGATATTTCTTTTTGAAATTGCTGGGTAGGAAGAGAAGATCCTCTGTGTTTCTAACTTGGCATGGTCCGCGTCGGCCGAAGCTGTCTCGATCTGACGTTTGGGTGCATTAAGGTGGCCCTTTGGAAGGCTGTGAGGCAAGTAGGTCTTGCAGTCGCTAGCTATGGTCGGATTAGAACCTTTGGGCCGAGGTATGCAAGGTCGGTGCCGTGACCGTTGGCTTGAGGATCCGAGTTGGCCCGAGGATCCAAGATGGCGAGATCGGGCAGTTCATGCCTCCTTTCGGATGCGAATAAAATGCTCAAATTGGCGGTGCTGGGTCGATCGGAAGGCGATGACACTTATGGCGTTGCCCGGAGTCTAATTAGATGGCTATGGATCATCATGGTCGCAAATAGCGGGAGGCTCATCTCGGTTTTGTGGTCTTGCACAGGCCGAAAGGAGCTGTTTAAACTGGACGGCGAACAGAAGTTGATGACCTTTGGCCGCCTTGCTAATTTGGAGCGGAGCTTTGGTGATTTTCCGCCTCCATCAGCGGGTTTCCTCCGGGGGGATTTGGTTTTGACTATGAAAGTCCGGTTCAATTACACCACTTCGTCGGTTAAGGCGAAGTGGTGTAATTGCTATTCGAAAGTATTAGGGAGTAATTTCCGACGCCGACGAGGTCGAGCGTTCTTTTGCTCGAGCAAGTCGATTGATTGCTGAAAGATACGCCCTCGCTGAAGCCTCGACCACGTCGGTAGATACCCCGCGCCCGGAAACTCGGGAGCCATCTTGTTCCAGCTGTATCACCACATCACCCAAGGCATCGATCCCTCCGGTCACCGAGGAGACGTTGAACCCAACGAGCCTCGCGTCTGAAGAGACCGCCTGTGCAATCGCTTTGCATGCGGCGTCTATCATTCCATCTCCCTCGGCTTCGGACTCCAGCTTAACGCCTTTATTAGAGATGACGACCCGAGCAGTTGGGGTAGAGGACGTGCCACCGTGAACTTCTAGTTCGTCGAGCAAGTAGGAGTCTATATTTGCGGTGCCGAGTTCCTCTGCGACTATCGCCTCTAGGTCGGCGTCGGTTATCTCGACCTTTCGATCTGCTAGCTCTTTGAAGCGATTAAATGCTGCATTTAGTGCCTCACCGGAGACATCGAGACCGAGGTTCTTCAAAGTGTCGGCGAAGGCGTGACGTCCGGAGTGCTTACCAAGAACTATTTGCGAACCCTTCTGGCCGACGCTCGCTGCGTCGATGATCTCATAGGTCGATCTATCTGAGAGTACGCCATGCTGGTGAATTCCGGATTCGTGGGCGAAGGCGTTACGTCCCACGACCGCCTTATTGTATTGGATGGGATAACCGGTCAATCGGGAGACGAGCCGAGATGTCCGATTTATCTCTTCGGTGTTGATGTTGGTCGTGAAATTGGCAAAAAGGTCAGCTCTGATCTTCGTTGCCATTACGACCTCTTCTAACGACGCATTTCCAGCCCTTTCGCCCAACCCATTGACGCACACTTCAACTTGGCGGGCGCCAGCTTGAATCCCGGCGAGGCTATTTGCCGCCGCAAGTCCGAGGTCGTTGTGGCAATGTGTCGAGATGATGTATTTGCCCCTGACGTTTTGGGCAACATATCGGATAAGGTCCCCGAACTCCCAAGGGATGCCATATCCTACGGTATCGGGGACATTAAGGGTTGTCGCTCCGGAGTCCACCGCTTCTTGGAGGACCTCAATCATGAAATCAAGCGGAGTCCTCGTGGCGTCTTGGGGTGAAAACTCTACGTCGTCGGTATGGTGGCGAGCTCGGGAGACCGCTGATCTGGTCTCCTCGAGAACTTGGGCCTGGTCCATTTTCAACATATGTTCCATGTGGCTGGGGCTCGTGGATATGAAAATGTGTATGCGAGCCTTATCTGCGTCTTTAACCGCTTCCCAACAACGATCCACGTCTGCGAGGTGAGTTCTTGATAATCCGGCGATTGCCGGGCCATGGACACTCCTTGCTATCGCCTGAACCGCTTCGAAGTCTCCCTGGGAGGAGACTGGAAAGCCGGCTTCGATATAGTCGACACCGAGTCGTGCTAGCTGTTCGGCGATTTCAAGTTTCTCGTGTACATCCAGTGAGATTCCGGGGGACTGTTCCCCGTCTCGCAATGTCGTATCGAAGATTACTAGCCTCTCGGCCATCGGATCCTCCAATTGGAACGTGTCTAGGACCTACACCTTTTCAAAACACCAATAAAAAACCTCCTGGCCAGGGGCACAGGAGGTCGAGCGAGCGTCGTAGGGCGCTCGCTTAGGTAAGTAGAAGGGTGTAAGCCAAAGACTTAATCATTGATTCGACTATAGCAACAATGGCCCGAGCTAAGCGCGCCCAGGCCATTGTTGGATATATTCGGTCGGTTGGCGTAGATCACTGCTCGTTGGGTGGTGATCCACGGAGATCTCTCACCAATCGAGCACCGGTTGCCTCGCTAAGCGACTTCCTCGGCTGCCTGTGCGGTCTTCGCGTAGGGAAAGACCCTAGCTGTTCAGACGTGCGGTGCGCTGGATCGGCATCGACCATCTCTTTCAAGATTGGTGATTACAGGTAACCGCCTTGGCATAGAGGATTCCTGGGGTATCGGCAATCTTCTGGACGGATTCTTGCGGGATCTCCTCATTTAGCGAAATTACCATTAGGGCCGAGCCGTCGTTACTGGATGGGCTCACGGCCATCGACGAGATAGAGATGCCCGCCTCTCCGATGATCGTACCTACTACGCCTATCTTGCCTGGCTTGTCGTCGTTCCGAACGACCAACATGTAGGTCGCGGGCGGAATCTCGACGGGATGTCCGTCGACTCGAACGATACGGGGCTCTCCCTTGATCCCGGTTATCGTCCCAGCTACTTCATGCTCCTTGCTCCTTAGGGTGATTAGAGATACGAAATCCCTCGATGTCGGGCTAGTCGTCTCTCTGACCTCAAGGCCCCTCTCTTGTGCGAGTTGCGGGGCATTGACGAAGGATACCGGATCGTCGGTCGCTTCGGAAAACACCCCTTTCAGCGCAGAGAGGGTCAACAGGCGGGTATCATCCTCGGCAATTGGGCCCTGATACTCAACCTCCAACACCGAGGGTAGGCCACCCGACATCGAAGCCAAGAATCTCCCCAAAGATTCGGCGATTGATAAAAATGGTCTCGAAGATTCCGACGCTTCAGCAGCGTCGACGTTGACGGCAAATGGCACAAAGTCACCAGCGAAAGCCAGAAGGAGCTGCTCAGCTATGGTAACGCCCGCCTTGTCCTGGGCTTCTGTCGTAGATGCTCCGAGGTGGGGCGTTACAACGACCGAGGAGAGATCAAATAGGGGAGATTCGGTCATTGGTTCGGATGAGAATACATCGAGAGCAGCTCCGGCTATGGTCCCATCCTGGATCGCTTCTGCGAGGGCCATTTCGTCAATTATTCCGCCACGAGCGGCGTTCACGATGCGCAAAGACGGCTTGGCCTTGGCCAGAAGGTCCTTGTTAATTAGTCCTGAGGTCTCCTTGTTCTTTGGAAGATGGATCGTTACGAAGTCAGCCTCGGCTATTAGCTCTTCGAGCCCCATCAACTCGACCCCCATCTTTTTTGCCTTCTCTTGCGAGACGTAGGGGTCGTAAGCTACCAATCTCATTCCAAAGGCGAGCGCTCGTTGTGCGACGAGTGCTCCAATCTTTCCGAGTCCGACTACTCCGAGGACTTTGCCGTAGAGTTCGACCCCTTCCCACTTGGACCTTTCCCACTTTCCGTTCACTAGGGCGCTGTGGGCCTGGGGGATATTTCGCGCTTGAGATAGAAGAAGCGCCAAGGTGTGCTCGGCTGCTGAGAGTATGTTGGATTGGGGGGCATTTACCACCATGACGCCGCGCTTGGTGGCGTATGGAACATCAACGTTGTCGAGGCCAATTCCGGCCCGTCCAACTACTTTGAGGGACGTCGTGGAGTCGAGGACCTCCTTGGTCACCTTTGTTGCTGATCTGATTATCAATCCCTCTGCGGTCTTGATCTCGCCCAAAAGCTCTTCGGGGGAGAGACCGAGTTTAATGTCTACTTGATGACCAGCTTCTCTAAGCTTGTCGAGGCCGATATCTGCAATCTCTTCAGTAACGAGTATCCTTGCCATCTCTGTTTTACCTGCCTTGATTTGGGGGAAAGGCTAACTAATCCCTGGATTTAGGGATAGATAAAGACTACCAATTTACTAAGGTATTACACTTTGCCGAGAGATAAATAAGGAAGATCGCAGATAGCGATAGATTTTTTCTACTAATCGGCGAGCAAAACGACCGCAATTCACAGGCCAGAACCGTTGCCCTTGTTGATCGTTAGCTATCGCTTAGCTTGAGCGATACGCTGTCGCCTGGCCGTATCTGGGCTGCTAGGTCAGTCGAGCGTGGGTCTAAAGCTCCAACGACTGGGTATCCACCGGTAGTAGGGTGATCCGCTAGAAATAAGACCAACTCTCCCGATGGGGGCGCTTGGATAAAGCCGCGCAGTATTCCCTCCGGTTCAACGTGGAGCTTTGGTTCGGGGCTCAATTCGGCCCCTAATAGGCGGATGCCTATTCGGCTCGCATCTTTGGAGGCAATTAGCTCCTTATCTGCCAATTTAGAGATAGATCTCCGCGTGAGTTGCCGGCTCCTAGGACCCCACCAACCGGTGAGTTCGAAGTGGTCGCTTATTTCATTCGTAGCCGCTAGTTCAAAGGGGATTTCAGCAGCTAAGTCAGTCTCTTGGATTGCGACTCGGTCTCCTTCTGACAACGGTGCCGGTCCTAGCCCAGATAGGGTATCCGACGACGACGAACCGAGATATGGTTCAACATACAAGCCGCCTTTGATCGCCAGATAACTCCGCAGCCCGAATTGAGGGGGCTCGAGGGAGACAGTTTCACCTCGTCTGACGAGGTGGGGGTAGTTGAAAGAGCAGGGCCTATCGGCAATGGTCAGACGTTGTATTGCGCCGGTGACCGCGATTATGGCGCTGCAGTGAAACACAATCTGGCAAGGTCCATAGAGAATTTCGAGGGCTGGGATGTGCTGTGGGTTTCCCGCTAGCCGATTGGCGAGCCTAAAGCTCGCTTGATCGCACGCTCCCGATGGTGTGACGCCCATCCAACTGTACCCCCGGCGTCCAAGGTCTTCGACGAGTAGCTGGGGCGGAGCGGTGACAATTTCGAGGTAGTTGCCTAAGTGGCTCTTCGCGACCAGGTTCACTTGATCCTTCTCTCCACAAACCGCACCGAGTCGCCGGGCTGAAGAAGTGCTGGTTCTGGCGCCGATGGGTCCCAAAGATTCAGTTCCGTCCTACCGATCAACCTCCACCCTCCCGGTGAAGGGTTCGGATAGACGGCGCTGTAGCCTTCGGCAATAGCAACCGAACCCTTTGGGACTAACCCCCTAGGGGAGTTGAGTCTAGGCAACTCAAGTGAGGGATGGAGGCCCACCAGGTAGGCAAAACCGGGAGCAAAGCCGAGGAATGACACCGTGTATGGAGCTGCACGGTGCAAGTCGATCACCTCCCGCACCGCCAATCCTGTTAGAGTGGCGACGTCATTCAGGTCTTGGCCGTCGTAAATGGTGAGGATTTCAATCTCCTTTTGGTCCCGACTCCCTGCTATAACTACGACGTCGTTTAGCATTTCGGCGATGCCACTACTGGTTATCGCAACTCGTTCAGCCGCCTTGATCACGATGGTATCGGCGCCGAGGATGACCTCTTCGAAGAGGTGGGGGATACCCATTTTGAGGTGCTTGAAACTGGCGATGACCAGGTCTGAGGTGTCAAAGTCGACTAAAAAAGCATTTGGGCCGATTGAGTTTATATTCATTTGGACTCATGGTGCCTTGACCGTAATTCCAATGGAACCCAGGCGTTCCTTTACCGCGGCCAAAATTTGAGGTGCGCCCGCAGTATCGCTGTGCACGCAGAGTGAATCTATCGGAGCGGCTGGTTTCCATGTGGAGGGGTGGGGTAGGTCTGAACCTTGTGCGAGGGCTTGTGCCTGGTCGGCCGCCAGAGTTGGGTCTTTGATGACCGAATCCTCCTCGGATCTCGGAGCGAGCGTGCCATTGCTCAAGTATCTTCTGTCACAGAAACCTTCATATAGGGTTCTGATGCCCCTTCGACTCGCTTCGAAGGCTAGGGCACTACCTGGTTGTGCGAGAATATAAAGGCTCCGATCGAAACTATAGACGGCATTGATGACGGCTATTGACTGCTCATGGTCACTGAAACACCTGTTGTATAGGGCTCCGTGGGGTTTTACATAGCTAATTGTCGCATCGTGCTTAATCGAAATGGCGTAGAGGGCTCCTAGCTGATAGCTAAGGTCATCGCCGAGATCGCCGGGGGAAATATCCTGTCTTCTCCGGCCAAAACCGAATAGGTCCCGATACCCGATTTGCGCTCCGATCCGAATCCCGAGCGCCTGGAGCTTCTTGACGGTGTTCGACATAATCTGTGGGTCTCCAGCGTGGAAGCCGCAGGCTACATTTGCGGAGGTTATGTAGGGGAGTATCGCGTCATCGTCCGATATGCGATAAGGCCCAAAACCTTCTCCGAGGTCCGCGTTGAGATCCAAATAAAGCCCCCCGTCTGAATTTTAATTCGATGCGAAGATTCTATAGGCGGAAGGCTGGGAGTAAATGGAATCGGCGGAGTGGAAGGTGCAATGCTTCTGACGCCACCGACTCGCAAAGCCATTAGCCCGCTGTGTGCTCATGGGAGACGTAGTGGCTGGAGAGCGAAGGCAAATTATGCCTAGAAATGCCTAGCTTTTCTGGAGTGGCACGCTAAACACTAGAGACTATGGCTCGACCTAATCCTAAGCTTCGACCCTTGACTTATAGGTGACTTATAGGGTATGAACTTGCTGGGTGCTAAAGCGGCTTTTGAAGATGAACGGACATCGAGCATGCCTGAAAGAACAGGCTTACTCGATGTCCAAATAGAGCTTCGGCCAGTTACTTTTTGGTGGCCCAGAAAATTTTGTCAATTTCGGATATTTGGCTTAGTAGCTTGTCTGCTACTTGTACGTCGGTAGTCTTTTTGGACTCTCCGGCCGTCTTGGTGGCGGACCAGAAGAGCTCGTGCAGGCCGGGGTGAGCCTCCAGGTGAGCGGGTTTGAAGTAATCGGTCCAGAGAACCCACAGGTGGTGCTTCACCAATTCGGCTCGCTCTTCTTTTATCGAAACGGCTCTCTCTTTGAAAACGGGATCATCTGAAGCGTTGAACTTCTCCATAATCGCCTTCACCGACTCTGCCTCAATTCGTGCCTGAGCTGGATCGTAGACGCCGCATGGCAAGTCGCAGTGTGCGTGGACAGTTGACGGGCGGCTAAGCGAGTCGATCGCCCCCAAGATCTTTGGAAATAGTTTCAAAAGTGGCTCCTTCATTACCTCGGGCAAGGGGTATGTCTTGCTAAAGTTCCAACAACGAACTCATCGTATCTAATCCACAGCCACGGATTATCTTGATCCCACAGCAATAATTCAGTTTCTAACGTCCAACTTTCCGCATGTTGTTGAAGGACAAAATTGAGGCCGAAGGGTGTCTGCAAGATTTATCAAAGTAGCGTCAGGCGGGAATCACCGAATTTGCCCAATTAAATGCTGTGGTTCGGCTAGTCGCCTTCATTCCTCATCTGTAGCGCCTCTACCGGTACCAGTAGGGCTAGGATCTCGCCAATGGAGGGTGAGCTAGCCACCGGATCAATCAGCGGCAGCTCGGCTTGAATCGAATAGCGAGTCCGGCGCCCGTTTCGCTGTTTCTCTAGATAGCCAGCCTTCTCTAGATCATCGACGATCCGAAAAGCGCTGCGTTCGGTTATGGACAAGGTCAGGGCGATATCACGGAGGCGTGCTGCAGGGTCGCCAGCAATGTGCACGAGTACTCGGGCGTGATTTGTTAGAAAACTCCAAGAGGCCATACCTTTTGACTATAGTGGCAAAAAACTAGATATAGATTGCTAATAATAGATTTCTAGTGTATAATGACGTATGGGAGTTTTTCAAGACTTCCAACCGGCGGTTTCGATAGGAGCTGCTGGGGACAGGACGCAAAATGTTTCTAATTCTCGCAGTACTCGCTTTAGTCCTAATCTTTGGTGTCGCCGGATTTACCATCCATCTTCTTTGGTTGGTTGCGGGGATCGTAGCGGTGATCTGGCTTTTCAGCTTTATGACCAAGGGCAAGAGGAATTGGTACAAGAGATAGTTGGCTCGGGTCATGCCGGTCGATGCATGACAAGCTCATTGGTCTTCTAAGTCAAACGACCACCACCAATTTCGATCAGAAATTCAAATCAGCTGTTTCCGGAGCTCTGGCGCATTGCCGAGCCAACAATATAGAAAGAAGTAGATATGGGACTTACAGGAATGGTATTTAGTATCGTTGCAGCGGTAGTTGGGGCGATAATGTACTTCGCAGTCACTACCCAGGGAAGCGGTTTTCGTCTCTCGACGGTTGGGATAATCCTGATGATTGCCGGTGGAATAGGCTTTGTAGTCTCTTCGGCCGTCTTTGCGGCATCACGCCAATCTAACAACAAGCGCACTTTCGATAGGCAAGCGACCGACGCTAGAGGCGTTTCCAGTGTCGTACACGAGGAAACCAGTTAAAAAATAGTCTTTATTTAGATAGGCACACCCTGCAGTCACCTATGCCGATCGGCATAGGTGACTCTGTTTTAAATTCCACAAGCTTGTTAGACAGGACGATGACAACAACCCGACACTCGCCTACAAGTTGTCCAGTACTGAAGGTGTTGAATTAGTTCAACACCCCCTGAAAAGGAGATTTGCTCTTAGAAGGATATGATGGGTCATCTCATCACTTGGTGTCCATGTTCTGAACGTATCGAACCTTGCCAGGTTGACCAATTAGGACAAAATGTGCGGACTTCGGTATACTTTTCAATCCGTAGGACGGCTAGCAGTATGGCTGTCGTTTGATTGCAAACGAATTGTTATTAATAAAAAGCTAATAGCACGATACACTCATGGGGATTAGACCTTCAGCCGGACTTTGGTGATAATTGGAACATAGGCTGTATTTAAAGCTGACGTTTTGCGAAGGTTGGGGTTTTCGGTGTCGAAGATCTTGAGTCCGTTACGATCATTAATTGTTCAACGCAATACCCGTGTACAGAGATTGTATCTTAGTCACAAGAAATCACAGGGCAAGGGTTGAGTTTGTATGGGGGCCGTCGATTAAGTGATTCGAGTGTCGCATGGTAGAAAATAGTCGAGCCGAGGTTTATATTTTGCGCCTTGAGTTTTATGGTGATTTTGAATGCTTACCCAAAATGGAAGTATTTGGGAATTAATTGGCCGGAAAATACATTAGTGTTATTTCGGCCAGGTTGATGCCGGGTCAGAATCAGCGCCAAACTGAGGCGGGTTGATGTTGGTTAGAGCGTAATAGGAGACGATAACTGAGAGGAGATCGATTGTGGCAGGGAGGAGACCGGCAGGGCCGACCTCAAATAAGAGGCGGGTACTGGAGGAGATACTTGGGGCTCACGAGCCACTTACGATTGCCGAGATGGCAGAGACGCTGGGATTACATCACAACGCAATAAGACACCATTTAGAATCACTGCTGGACGCCGGCCTAGTGGCGGAGACCATAGAGAGGCGATCCTCGCGTGGTCGCCCACGATACCTCTATAGCCCAACCCCGGATGCTAGAGAGCGTGCGGTATCCTCCTATGAGAGGGTGTCGGCGATGCTGCTTGAGGTAATAGCAGAGGGTGCAACCCCAGCTGACGTTGGTGAGAGGGTTGGATCTAAGCTGGTCGAGTTTGCAACACAATCATCTTTGGGTGACCGTGAAAAGGCGATAGGAGCCCTCCAGTCAGAGATGAAAGATTGGGGGTTCGCCCCAAAGACCGAGTGGAACGGGACGACCTGCAAGTTCACACTGACAAAATGTCCAGTTAGACACATGACCGCCATGGATCGCGAAGTTTTGTGTTCGCTTCACGTCGGAGTTGTTTCTGGCGCCGCAAAGAGTGCCGGCATGGAGGTTAAAAAGATCGACATTTGCGATGACCCATTTACCGGGTGCACTGCGACGCTAAGTATCTCCGTCGTCTAGGTATTCCAGAAATTGGGATTGCCCTGGGCGTAGGGTCAATCCCCTGTATCTTCAACAATCGATGAATTTGGATTTAGCTGGTGGTGTTTTAGTCCGATAAGTGATTTAATGTCGGTCTCATTGGGGGAGTGATCGGTTGGGAACTACCAGAATCAAGTGGGATCGAATACACTACGGCGGCGACTCTTGTCAGTTTATTGATCTCTATAGTCCCCTAGGTGCGAAGGAATCAGCGAGGATGGAGTCAGCTTCGCCGATAGGACCGCAGATCTATAGGGCTGGCGATGTTTCGGTACTCGCCCTTGATAGGTCGGCAGATGTGAAGAGGGCAAGGACTGCGGTCTGTTTTATCCATGGTGGTTACTGGCATGGAGAATCGGACCTATCAGAGATGGAGCCTTTGGTAGATGATCTCGTAGCAGCTGGGATCGAAGTTGCCAACATCGAATATCGCATGATGGGTGTTGGCGGAGGCTGGCCGGACAGTTTTTTTGACTTGGCGGCCTCAATGGATGCACTCTACCTTTCAGGGATCAGCAGGGTTGTACTAGTTGGACACTCTTCTGGAGGGCAGCTTGCCCTGTGGTTAGCATCCGTTTCGGAAAATGCCAACCGTAGTGCTGGGATCTCTCAGCAGGGCGGGTCTTTGGTCGTTGCTGGCGTTGTATCACTCGGAGGGATTACCGACTTAATTAGTTTTGCCGACAGGGGACTGTCTGGTGGTGCCTTGAGGATCTTCCTTGGAGGAATGCCTGAAGAGGTACCTCGCAGGTATGTTGCTGTTTCTCCAATGGAGCTCTTGCCGATAGGCGTCCCGGTTCTGGTGGTGCACAGTAAGAAGGACACGGTAGTTCCAATAGATATGGGCCGGAAGTTTTTCCAAGCCGCTAAGTCGAAAGGTGACCTGATCGAGACCATAGAGGTTGATGGTGAAGACCATTATGACCTACTCGATCCGAAGATGCGTTCGTGGGAACTGGCCCGTCACTGGATCAAGTCAGTCTGCAACAAGCCAATGCGATGATCGGAGTGAGCTGATCCGAAGCAGATTTGCCTTAGCTAATCATTAAATCGGCTAGAAATAGAGATCCCAGCCATCGGCAACTTGCGTCTGCCAGTTCACAACTGCTTCTAAAAACCTAAACATAATTGCTCAGGGTGTTAGGCTTATCCGCACATGGTTGATAAGAGATTTTGGTCTCTTGCAACTCATGCCCCTTGACGCTCAGT